>DATAOG010000131.1:0-4821 GCA_036265855.1 Geminicoccaceae bacterium
CCTTCCGGACCGGTCGCGGGGCGCAAGGCGCTGGCGCCTGCGGGCCGGCCATAACCTATGGTTAGCCTCTGGCGCCGGCGGCGTCGAGCCTCGAGCACGGGCGCGATGACAACGATGAACGAGGCGACGCGGGGCGATCTGCCGGGCGAGATCCGGTCGCTGGTCGACTGGCTGGTCGATGGCGCGCGCACCGTCCACGCGCCCCAGGCGGTGCTGGCCGAGCTCTGCCGGCGCCTGGTCGGCGCGGGTCTGCCGCTGCACCGGGTCGCGGTGTTCGTGCGCACGTTGCATCCGAACGTCATTGGCCGGCGCTTTCTGTGGCGGCAGGGCGCCGCGGTCGAAGTCGCCGACCGGCCGCACGGGCTGCTCGAGGAGCCGAGCTATACCGATAGCCCGATCGCGCGGGTGTTCGGCGGCCAGGGCACGATCCGCCGCCGGCTCGCCGACCCCGGCTGCCCGAACGACTTCGGCATCCTCGAGGAGCTGCGGGCCGAGGGCGTCAGCGACTACCTGGTTCAGCCGCTGGCATTCTCGAACGGCGAGATCCACGCGGTCAGCTGGACCACGACGGCGGCAGGCGGCTTCTCGGATGCCGATCTTGAGGCCCTGGGCGCGATCCAGGCGCCGCTCGCGCGCCTGACCGAGGTCTACGGGCTGCGCCGGGTCGCGACCACGCTGCTCGACACCTACGTCGGGCACGGCGCGGGCGAGCGGATCCTCCAGGGCCAGATCCGGCGCGGCGACATCGAGCGGATTGGCGCGGTGCTGCTGCTCTCGGACCTGCGCGGCTTCACGGCAGAGAGCGACCGGCTGCCGGGCGAGCAGGTGATCGGGCTCCTGAATGCCTATTTCGACGGCCTGGTGCCGGCGATCGAGGCCCAGGGCGGCGAGATCCTGAAGTTCATCGGCGACGGCCTGCTCGCGATCTTCCCGGTCGCGGCCGATCCGGCGCGGGCCTCGGCTGCGGCGCTGGCTGCGGTCGCAGCGGCGAGGACGGCGCTCGCCGAGGCGAACGCGGCCCGCCAGGCGCGGGCCGAGCCTGCGCTTCGCTATGGCCTGGCGCTGCATCTGGGCGAGGTGCTGTACGGCAACGTCGGCAGCGCGACCCGCCTCGATTTCACGGCGATCGGCCCGGCGGTCAACCTGACGGCGCGGCTCGAGACGCTGGCCCGCGACCTCGGCCGCGAGCTCGTGCTGTCGGCGGCGTTCGCGGCGCATTGCCCGGACGCCGTCCGCTCGCTCGGCCGCTTCGAGCTGCGCGGCTTTCGCGAGCCCCAGGAGGTGTTCACGCTGAGATGAAGGGCTCCGGCCCCGAACGGCGCCCCGACAAGGCCCTGGGTCCTGCCAGGTTCGACCGGTGGCGGATCCTGTGGTTCATTCGCCGAGCAGATGCAGCGTGATTTTGCGTTCGCGGCCGCGGGCGCGGTGCTCGAACAGGAAAATCCCCTGCCAGCGGCCGAGGTCGGGCTTGCCCGCCACGACCGGGATCGACAGATGGGTGGCGGTGAGCGCAGCGCGGATGTGCGCCGGCATGTCGTCCGGCCCCTCCTGGCTGTGGCTGTAGTGGCGGACATCCTCGACCACGAGCTTGCGGAAGAACGCGTTCAGGTCGTCGAGGACCCGGGGATCGGCGTTCTCCTGGATCACGAGCGAGGCCGAGGTATGATGGAGGTAGACGGTGAGCAGCCCGCGCTCGATCCCCTGCGCCGCCACCCAGGAGCGGACCCGGTCGGTGATCTCGTAGAGGCGCTGGCCCTCGGTCGTGACCGACAGATCATCCAACTGCTGGCGCATGGTCTTCCGCCTCGGACTTTCGATTGCCGTTGAAGCCTACCGTCCTATCATGGACCCGGACGGCTCGGCCATGCCCAGGCGACGGCGGGGTCGGCCGGCGGGATTTGGCACCTTCGAAAGCCACGAAGCATGACGAATGCGTAGGGCGGCGGGCCGGCTGAAGGGCCTCAACCCATGGATCGGCGCGGCTGCCTTCGGGCTCGCGGCGTTCCTGATCTGGCGGATCCTGAACCGCTACAGCCTGCATGCGATCCTCGAGTCGCTGCGGACGATCTCGCCGCACAATCTCGGGCTCGGCGCGCTGTTCACGGCCGCGAGCTTCGTCTGCCTGACCGGATTCGATGCGCTCGGCGTGCGCTACACCGGGCGCGATCTTCCCTACCGCAGGATTGCGCTCGTCTCGTTCACCAGCATCTCGATCGGCCACACGATTGGCTTCGCGGCCGCCAGCAGCGGTGCCGTGCGCTACCGGTTCTACGCCGGCTGGGGCCTGTCGGCGGGCGACGTCGGCCGGATCATCGTGTTCAGCGGCGTCACCGTCGCGCTCGGGCTCGCGACGCTCGGCGGCGCCGTGCTGCTGATCCGGCACGGGCTGATCGGCCAGCTGTTCGGGGTGGATCCGCGCGCCATGCTCGGCCTCGGGCTCGTGCTGCTGACAATCGTCCTGACCTATGTCGGGCTTGCCGCGTTCCGCCACCGGCCGCTCAGGATCCGCGATTTCGAGCTGCCGGTGCCGCCGCTCGGGCTGGCGCTCGCCCAGATCCTGATCGGCACGCTCGACCCGATGCTGGTCTCGGCGGTCCTCCATCAGATGCTCAAGGCTTCGGCCCACGTCGGCTATTTCGCGGTCGTGATGTGCTACATCACGGCGATCGTCGCCGCGTTCTTTGCGCACGTGCCGGGCGGGCTCGGCGTGATCGAGGCGGTGATTCTCTCGCTGGTGCCGGGGGCCAATGTGATCGGGGCGCTGCTCGCGTTCCGGGCCATCTACTACCTGATCCCGTTCGGGCTCGGCAGCCTGATCTTCGGGGTCAGCGAACTCCTGCGCCGGCAGCGGCGGGTGGTCGCCGACCCGGGCTGAGCCCGCGCTTGTCAAACCGGAGCGCCGGGTTCAGGTTCGGCGCGCCATGCAGCCCGACCGCCAGGACCGGCCCGCGTCGGCCGCCGCGCCGTTCACGCTGACCGCGCCGGAGGCGGCCGCGGAGACGTTGTCCGGACTGGTCGACCGGGTCGTCTTCCACAATCCCGAGACCGGCTTCTGCGTGCTCCGCGTCAAGCTCGCGGATCAGCGCGAGCCCGCGGCCGTGGTCGGCGAATGCCCGGCGGTCGCCGCCGGCGAGGTGGTCCGCGCCGAGGGCAGCTGGCAGACCAACCCGAGCTTCGGCCCGCAGTTTCGCGCCCGGATCCTCTCAGTAGTGCCGCCGAGCACGCTCGAGGGCATCGAGGCCTATCTCGGCTCGGGCATGATCAAGGGCATCGGCCGGGCCATGGCGGCCAAGCTCGTGGCCGCCTTCGGCGCCGGCGTGTTCGACGTGATCGAGCGGGAGCCCGCGCGGCTGCGCGAGATCCCGGGCATCGGCCGGGGCCTGGCCGAGCGGATCGCGACCGCGTGGCGCGAGCAGCGGGCGGTCCGCGACATCATGCTCTTTCTCCACTCTCATGGCCTCAGCCCGCTGCGCGCGGCACGGATCTTCGAGGCCTACGGCGCGCGCGCGATCCAGGTGGTCCGTACCGACCCCTATCGGCTCGCGCGCGACATCCGGGGGATCGGCTTCGCCTCCGCCGACCAGCTCGCGGAGCGCCTCGGCATCCCTAAGGATTCACCGTTCCGCCTGCGCGCCGGGCTCGGCTTCGTGCTCGAGCAGGCGCTTGGCGAGGGCCAGTCGGGGCTGCCGCGGGCCGAGCTGACCTCGCGGGCGGCCGGGCTGCTCGGGGTCGAGGCGGGAGCGCTCGAGAGCGCGCTGGCCGACGAGGTCGCGGCCGGGGCGCTCGTGCCGGACCCCGTCGAGGGCACGCCCTGCCTGTTCCTGCCCTGGCTGCATCAGGCGGAGCGAGCGATCGCCGCTGGTCTGCGGCGGCTCGCGGCCGGCCAGCCGCCCTGGCGGATCGACGACGCCGACGCCCGGGTCCTGGAAGCCGAGCGGCAGCTCGCGCTCCGTCTCGCCGAGGGCCAGCGCACGGCGCTGCGCATGGCGCTCACGACCAAGCTCTCGGTCATTACCGGCGGGCCCGGGACCGGCAAGACGACGCTGGTCGAGGCGATCCTGGCCGGGCTCGCCGGCACCGGGGTCGAGGTCCAGCTCGCGGCGCCGACCGGGCGCGCCGCCCGACGGCTCGGCGAGAGCACCGGGCGGGATGCCAAGACGCTGCACCGGCTGCTCGAGGCCGAGCCCGGCCGCGGCTTCAGGCGCAACCCCGAGCGCCCGCTGGCCTGCGGCCTGCTGGTGGTCGACGAGATGTCGATGGTCGATGTGCCGCTGATGCAGGCCTTGCTCGCGGCCTTACCGGACGAGACGGCGCTGATCCTGGTCGGCGACGTCGATCAATTACCCTCGATCGGGCCAGGCCAGGTGCTGGCCGACCTGATCGCGTCCAACCGCCTGCCGGTCGTGCGGCTGGAGCAGATCTTCCGCCAGGCGGCCGAGAGCCGGATCGTGCGCAACGCTCACCGGGTCAACCGCGGGCTTTTGCCCGAGCTCGCGCGCGAGGCCGATGCGCTCTCGGACTTCTACGCGATCAAGGCGCGCGATCCCGCCGACGGCGCCAGGCTCGTGCTGGAGCTGGTCAGGGAGCGGATCCCGGGCCGCTTCGGCTTCGACCGGATCGAGGACGTGCAGGTGCTCTGCCCGACCAACCGGGGCGAGCTCGGCGCCCGGCACCTGAACGAGACGCTGCAGGCGGCGCTCAATCCGCAGGCTGCCGACCGGCTGGAGCGACGGGGGGTCGTGTTCGCGACCGGCGACAAGATCATGCAGCTCGAGAACGACTACGAGCGCGAGGTCTACAACGGCGACCTCGGCCGGGTCG
>DATAOG010000132.1:0-4632 GCA_036265855.1 Geminicoccaceae bacterium
GCCGCCGGAATTCTCGGCATCGAAGATTTACTGGATCGAAAGCCGAAGGCGCTTTCCGGCGGGCAACGCCAGCGGGTCGCGGTTGGCCGCGCGATCGTCCGCCAGCCGAAGGTTTTCCTTTTTGACGAGCCACTGTCGAACCTGGATGCCAAGATGCGTGTGCAAATGCGCGCCGAGATTACAAAGCTCCATCAACGGTTGCAGGCCACGATGATCTACGTCACTCACGACCAGATCGAGGCGCTGACGCTCGCCGACCGGATCGCGGTCATGCGGCGGCTCGAGATCCAGCAGCTCGGCAGCCCGGGCGAGATCTATCACCGGCCGGCGAATCTGTTCGTCGCCGGCTTCGTCGGCTCGCCGCGGATGAACTTCATAGACGGCCGGCTCGAGCCTGCGGCCGACGGTTTCGCCTTCGTGACCGGCGACCGCCGGCTGCCGCTCGAGGGCTACGATTTCCGGCGTCGGCCCGAGGCGGGCGCGCCGGTGACGCTCGGCATCCGGCCCGAGCACCTGGCGCCCGAGGGCGACGGCGCCTGCCGCCTGGAGGGGCTCGCGGTCGAGATGATCGAGCCGATGGGCGCCGACAGCCTGGTCTGGTGCGGCGACGGCCGGCTGTCGCTCGGCGTGCGCATGCCGGGCGAGCGGCCGGTGGCGCTCGGCGCGCCGCTGCCGCTCGGTATCTCGCCCCGGCAGCTGTCGCTGTTCGCGCAAGAGGACGGTGCCCGGCTTTGACCCTCGAGGAGACCCGGATGAACCTCGCCGACGAGCTCTCGATGCAGCTCTACTCGATGCGCAACCATGGCGATCTCGACCGCCAGCTCGAGGCGCTGGCCGGGCTCGGCTTCCGCCGGGTCGAGACGGTCGCCCTGCAGCTGGCCGATGCCCGCAATGCCCGCGGGCGCCTCGATGCCCATGGTCTCGGGGCGCCGACTGGCCACGTCCCGCTTGCCGACCTGCGCTCGCGCCTGAAGTGGGTCGCCGACCAGGCAAGGACGCTCGGGATCGTCCAGCTGTTCATGCCGGCGGTGCCGGCCGAGGAACGGGACCGGCCGGCAGCGTACTGGCAAAGGCTCGGCGCCGAGCTCGCCGAGCTCGCCGGGCGGCTTGCCGCCAACGGCGTCAGGCTCGGCTATCACAACCATCACTGGGAGCTGAAACCATACCCGGACGGCAGCCGGCCGCTCGAGCACCTGTTCGAGGCGGCGGCGGGCTCGAAGCTCGGCTGGCAGGCCGACATCGCGTGGCTGGTGCGCGGCGGGGTCGAGCCGATCGCCTGGCTCGAGCGCTACCGCGACCGGCTGGTCTCGGCGCACGTCAAGGACCTCGCGCCCGCCGGTCAGAACCTGGACGAGGATGGCTGGGCGGACGTCGGCCAGGGCACGCTCGACTGGCCCGACCTCTGGCGGGCGGCCGTGAGCCGCGGCGCCCGCTGGATGGTGCTCGAGCACGACAAGCCGAGCGATGCGGTGCGTTTCGCCCGGGTCAGCCGGAAGTTCGTGCTCGAGCGCTGCGCCTGATCCACCAAGCCTGCCCGAAGGAGCGCCATGCAACCCGTCAAGCTCGGCATCGTCGGCTGCGGCGTGATCAGCGATGCCTATCTGAAGGGCGCCAGCCGCTCGCGGCTGGTCGCGGTCAAGAGCTGCACCGACCTCGTGCCCGAGGCCGCGGCGGCCAAGGCCGCCGCCCATGGCATCCTGGCGGTCGGCATCGAGGCGATGCTGGCCGACCCCGAGGTCGAGATCGTGCTCAACCTGACCGTGCCGCTCGCGCATGCCGAGGTCAGCCTGCGCGCGGTCGAGGCGGGCAAGCACGTCTATTCGGAAAAGCCGATCGCCACGACCTTCAGCGAGGGCCGCGAGCTGACCGCGGCCGCGCGCGCCAAGGGCGTGCGCCTGGGCGCGGCGCCCGACACGTTCCTGGGTGCCGCCCATCAGGCGGTCCGCCGCGCGCTCGACGCCGGCCGGATCGGCCGGGTGGTCGCCGGCAGCGCCTGCTTTGCCGGCCACGGCATGGAGGCCTGGCACCCCAATCCGTTCTTCTTCTACCGGCGGGGCGGCGGCCCGGTCCTGGACATCGGCCCCTATCCGGTCACGCAATTGGTCAATCTCTTGGGCCCGGTCGAAAGCGTCACGGCGCAGACCTCGCGCGGGTTCGCGACCCGCACCGTGACCAGCGAGCCCCGGCGCGGTGAGGTCATCGAGGTCGAGGTGCCGACCACGGTCAACGCCGCACTCGCGTTCGCGAACGGCGCCAATGTCGGGCTGCTCACCAGCTGGGACGTCTGGAAGCACGCCCGCGAGCCGATCGAGCTCTACGGCAGCGAGGGCACGCTGCTCAATCCCGACCCCAACTTCTTCGGCGGCCGGCCGCGCCTCTCCGAACGGAACGGCGCCTGGCGCGACCTGCCGATCGACGCGCACCCGTTCGGGGTCCCGAACCGCCGGACCAAGTCCGGCGCGATGGTCGCCGACTACCGGATGCTCGGCGTGCTCGACATGGCGCAGGCGATCCGCGAGGGCCGGCCGCATCGGGCGAACGGCGATCTGGCGCTGCACGTGCTGGAAGTGCTCTCGGCGCTCGAGCGCTCCTCGGTCGAGGGCCAGCGGATCCGGATCGAGACCATCTGCGAGCGCCCGGAGCCGGTACCGCTCGGCCGCGACGAGACGGTCTTCGTCACCGGCTCGGGCTGACTCAGCTGGTCGGCGGCGGCGTCAGCCAGCCCTCGACGAGATCGTCGAGCAGGCCGCGGGCGCTCGCGTTCCAGGCCGAGGCCGCGGCGTCGGCGGCGCGGTTCGGCCGCGGCAGCGCGTCGTAGGCGGCGCGCGCGCCGAGGTCCGAGACCATGGTCACGAACGCCGCCGGGCCCTGGTTGTCCGGCAGCAGATAGCCGGCGAGCGCGCCGCCGTAGTGCACGGAACCGGTCTTGGCCCAGACCCGGAGCGCCGCGTCGTCGAAGCGCCCGGCCAGGGTCCCCGACCAGCCGCTCGCCGGCAGCAGCGCCGGCAGCGCATCGCTCCGCCAGCCGTAGCGCACGATCGCGGCCAGCTGGCGCGGCGTCAGCCGGGCGCTGCCGTCGAGGCCGGAATTGTTGGGCAGCACGGCGCCCCGCCAGTCGACCTCGGGCATCAGCTGCGCCAGGTGGCGGACCAAGAGGGCTCCCTCCGGAGCCTGGCCATAGCTGCGCTTGAGCTGCTGCGCGGCCGCGAGGCCGATCGTCTCGGCCATCATGTTGTTGCTGTACAACAGCGTGTCGTGCAGCAGCTGGCGCAGCGGCGCGCTCTCATGGACCGCGATCAGGATCGCGTCGGCCGGCGCCATGCCGCGCTCCGGCGCGCCGACCACGATGTCCAGCGCGAGCGCCAGCCGGCGGAACAGATTGCCGGCGTGCAGCCCCGGGTCCTTGACCGGGAGCTCGCTCGCCTGCCGCCGCCGGCCGCGGTCGGCGACCCGCCAGACCACCGTGCCGTCCTGCCGGCTGCCGAGCTCGACCCCGCCGGGCGGCAGCCGATCGGGCAGGGCCGCCTCGAAGCGCGCCTCCTCGAGCGGCGGCAGGGTCACGGCCTCGACCGCCCGGCCGGCGCCGCGCCAGGCGACGTGGACGCGGTTGAACGCGACCGACAGCGCGCCGATGCCCGGGTTGTAGGGCGCCTCCGCCGGCTGGTCGGGCGCGATCTCGGGCGAGCGCGGCAGCGCCGTGTCGTCGATCAGGAAGCGGCCATGAACCTCCCGGATTCCGGCGGTCGACAGATGCACGGCCAGCTCGAGCAGATCGGCCACGTCCAGCGCCGGATCGCCGCCGCCCTTGAGAATCAGGTCGCCCTCGAGCACCCCCTCCCGGACCGGACCGGCCGCGCGCAGCTCGGTGCGGAAGCGGAACTCCGGACCGAGCGCATCGAGCGCGACGATCGCGGTCGCGAGCTTGGTGGTCGAGGCCGGGATCAGCGGCAGGTCCGGGTGCAGCGAGGCGAGCTCGCGGCCGCTCGCGAGATCGACCAGCAGATAGCCCATCTGCGTGCCCCGCGGCGGCGGCGCCGGCGCGACCTGGGCGCCGGGTTCGCTTACCCCGAGCTCGAGCTTGGCGTCGGCCTGCGCGCCCTGGCTGCCGTCGACCAGGTCGGTCTCGACCTCGGCGGGAGGCGGACTGGCCGCGATCGCGAGCGGTACGAGCCCGGCCCCGGGCGCGACCGCGGCCTGGCCGGCGACGACGGGGCTCGCGACCTTCGCCGGCGCCGGCATCGACGGCGGCCGGTCGCCGGCGCAGGCGCCAAGAAAGGCGAGCAGGCCGAAACTCGCGCGAGCGAGGACCAGAACCCTGCGCATCGTTGCCAACCCTGCTGCAGCCGCTCCCGAGGGGCGATGCTGCCATTTACCAGAAAATGCCGGACGGTTGCCAGCGTCTCCAAGTCGGCGGCGTACCACGGGGAGCCCGGCCGATGCCCGGGCCGGCGCCGGGCCCGAGGCGGGCGAGCAGGGCTTGGAGCAGCTTTGCGGGTCGGAGCGGCCCGCCGATCCTTGCAGGTCCGCCGTCATCGCCTCAGATCCACCTGCAGGCCGGCTGCCTGCGCCGATACGACCATCAGGATACCGATGCCGCCGCCCAGCGCATTGAGCAGCAGGTCGCTGGTCGAG
>DATAOG010000133.1:0-13554 GCA_036265855.1 Geminicoccaceae bacterium
AGGCAACAAGTACACCCTGTCAGAACGTGAGAATCCGCGCGCCTACCGCGATTTCGTCCGCTCGAATCCGCTGTGGCGGGAATTCAACCGATGGATCGAAAGCAACGAGTTCATCTACGGTGTTTTCGAGCTTCTGCGCCAGCATTACATCGACTTGGGCTATCGAAGCCAGTCGGGGCTGCAGCAATTCAGAAGAGCGGTCAAGGCGCTGAGTCGCGGCCGCCTGCCGAGTGGCCGGCAGGCATTCAGCTCACGCTTCGAATTTTCGGCGCTGCCGGCCGACGGTGGGGCGGTGGTGCCGCACACTGACGCGCCGCGAAAGATCGTCACATTCGTCGTTTCGATCTTGAATGAGGGCGAATGGAACCCGGCCTTTGGCGGCGGCACCGACGTCAATCGCCCGACCAGTCTCCGCTTATGTTACAATGACATGAATCGTCTCGCCGACTTTGAGGAAATGGAGGTTCTGCATACTTACGAATTCACACCTAATCAGGCCGTGATCTTCGTCAAGACCTTCAATTCATGGCATTCCGTGCGGCCGATGACCGGCAAGGGCTCGAACGCGTTACGCCGGACCTTGACCATCAACATCGAGAAGACTAGCTGAATGCCACCGGCAGGGTATCCGGGCGCGGTCAGGGTTGCCGGTTCGAGAAACCGGGTCGGTATCGCAGGCGCCCTTGAGTTGGCATCGCCGGCCCGGCGCACCCTCGCGTGATCGCGAAGCATGCGAACGCTTCTGATTCTCGGCTCGAAGCCCTCTCCAGCGCTGCCACCGCGCTCGAGCTTCGACGCGCTCGCCTGCGCCAACGCGTCCGGACGCTCGGCGGCGAGCCTCGGGCTGCCCGAGCCTGTGTTCACGGTCATGACTTCGGTGCTGACCTCGGGGCACAAGCCCGCCAATGATCTGGCTCTCAAGGCTTTGGCGGGGTTGCGCACCGGCAAGCTCTACCTGTACCCGCGGCCGATCGCGCGCGGTTTCTTGCTCAAGCGGGTCGTGCGGGAGATCAGGAACGTGAAGCTCAGGCCCTGGTACATCCGCCGGACCTTGCGCCGCGTCGGCTATCGGTTCGATGAGCTCATCAGTCCGCCACGGCAGTTCTACCATGATCTCGTGCTCGCCCTATGCGGCCACGACCCGGCGATCCGGGCGCAGATCGAGCAGAAGCAGCCATCCACCGGGATGGTGACGCTCGCGCTCGGGCTCGCTGATCGCGGCTTCGATCGAGTCGTGCTGAGCGGCTTCAGCTTCGAGATCACTCACGCCTATGCCCACAATCCACTGATCGACCAGCTCGGCACGACCCGGAGCAAGCACGCCGAGACCGATATCTTGATCCTGCGCTGTCTTGCCGCGCGGCATGTCAAGCTCTATACGAGCGAGCCGGCGGTTCACGAGCGCGCGAGAGTACCGCTGTTGCCGGTCACCATCGCCGCTGACCCCGCGCGCATCCGTCCGGCTGCCGGGAGGGCGATCGCATGATGGAATGGCTGCACCGAGCCCGGCGACGTCTGGCCAACATTGCGCGCTACGGCCTCGGGCCCGAGGCCCGAGCGCGCAAGCAGGCCGACCAGGCCAAGCGGCGCAACGCCGGATTCTTCGAGAGCGATCGCTGGCAGCACGATAAGGCTGTTTCGCGGCGCCGTTACAGCTCGTACGGCGAGTACGTCGAGCACCAGAGCGGCAAGCTGGAGGAGGTTCTGCCGCGGCTGCGTGAGACCGAGGACGACGACTTCGCGGAGTTCAGGCGACGCTTCGGAAGCTGCCCGCAGCTTCGCGCGGTGCGCACCGTACTCTGCCTCGGCGCCCGCCTCGGGACCGAGGTCAAGGCGCTGCACGCGCTCGGCTATTTCGCGGTCGGAATCGATCTGAATCCGGGCGAGGGCAATCGCTGCGTTCTGCCCGGGGACTTCCACGACGTGGTGTTTCCGGACGGCTCGGTCGATGCGGTCTACTGCAATGCGCTCGACCATGCCTTCGACCTGGACAAGGTCATGGCCGAGGTCAGGCGGCTGTTGCGGCCCGGCGGTCTGTTCGTCCTGGACCTGCTGCAAGGGTACGACGAGGAGCGCGGCTTCGTCCCGGGCGAGTACGAAGCGATCATGTGGCGCGATCACGAAGAATTCATCAAGCGGGTCGGCGATCTCGGCGGTTTCGTCCTGGAGACGGTCCGCCCGCTCGGCTACACCCGGCGCGACCATTGGACACAGGCCGTGTTCCGCAAGCCCGCGTCAGCCACGGCCGAGGCGCGCGCCCTGGCGGCGGCCGAGGCCTGAGCCGCCGGCCTGCCGACGCTCCACAGCCATGTTCTTCAACTACGACCACCTGCAGTTTCGCTACGAGCCGTTCCCGATCGGGCTGGCCAAGCCGCTGATGGAGGCTTCCGGCTATCGGGAGATGCTGGCCGCCTATCCGGGCAAGGAGCTGTTCGCTTACCTGCCGGAGCTCGGCCACAAGTACTCGCTGTCCGAGAAGAACAACCCCAAGGGCTATCAGGAGCTGATCCGCAGCCGACCAATCTGGCGTGAGTTCCACGGCTGGCTGAAGAGCGAGGGCTTCACCCTCGGGGTGCTGCAGGCGCTGCGCGAGCACCACATCGATCTTGGCTACAGGAAGCTGCCGGGGCCGGCCGACCGGTTTGCCAAGCTCGCGAAGAACCTCGTCCGCGGCCGCCTCGACCCGGGCAGGCCGCCGCTTGCCGCCCGCTTCGAATTCTCGATGCTGCCGGCTGCCGGCGGCCACATCGTCCCGCATACGGATTCGCCGGGCAAGATCATCACGCTCGTGGTCTCGATGGTGGACGAAGGCGAGTGGGACCCGGCGTTCGGCGGCGGCACCGACGTCAACCGCCCCCGCGACCCGGCGCTCGCCTACAACGAGCTCAACCGGCAGGCCGGGTTCGAGGACATGGACGTGGTCGACAGCTTCGCGTTCACGCCGAACCAGGCGGTGGTGTTCGTCAAGACCTTCAATTCCTGGCACTCGGTGCGCCCGATGACCGGCAACGGCTCGGCGGCCATGCGCAAGACGCTGACCATCAACATCGAGGCCGGGGGGTGAGCGGGGCGGAGGTCGCGCTCGGCGCCGCAGCCCCGGCCGGCACGGGGCCGACCCCGTTCGTCACGCTCGCGAACAGCGGGCTCGGAATCGAGGCGGACGAGATCGCGCGCCTGTTCGAGCCGTTCGTCCTGCGCGATTCCGGAGGCGATCACGAAACCTGGGCGCGCGCCGTGGCGCGCCGCAAGCGCAAGCTCCTCAAGGCCACTGCCCGGCGCCTGGCGCTCGGGTGGTTGCCCAGCAAGCAGCGCCGCGAGGCGACCGTCCTCAACGAGTACAACAGGGCCTGGGCGACGATCGACTACGCCGCCTACAGCCTTGAGGCGCCGCAGAGCGAACACACGCCCTGGGAATGGCGCGGCGCGCGCATGCTGGCGAGCGACGTCGGCGCGACCCGATTCCGGCAGCTGTTGCTGATCCGCGTGCTCGAGCGGCTGCGGCCGCGGCGCGTGCTCGAGGTCGGCTGTGGCAACGGCATCAATCTGATCCTGCTGGCCTGCCGGCTGGCCGAGATCTCGTTCGCCGGCGTCGAGCTGACCGCGGCTGGTCACCAGGCCGCTCGCAGGCTGCAGGAGGAGACCGAGCTGCCGCCGGCGATGCGCGCCTTTGCGCCCTTGCCGCTCGCCGACCCCTCCGCGTTTCGCGGCATCGAATTCCGCCAGGGCAACGCCACCTGTCTACCGTTCGCCGACGGCGAGTTCGATCTGGTGATCACGGTGCTCTCGCTCGAGCAGATGGAGCGGGTACGCCCGCAGGCGCTCCGGGAGATCGCCAGGGTCAGCCGGCGGCACTGCCTGATGATCGAGCCGTTCCGGGACGTCAATGCGGCCCTCTGGCCGCGGCTCAACGTGCTCCGGCGCGACTACTTCCAGGGTCGGATCGCGGAGCTGCGCGAGTATCGGCTCGAGCCCGTGCTCGCGCTTGCCGACTATCCGCAGGAAGTCTTCCTCAAGACCTGCGCGGTCCTGTCGGAACGCCGGCCGGCCTGAGCCGGAGCAGCACCACCGAGCCCGCGCTGCGTCAGCCGAGCGCGGCCGAGCGGGGTTCGGCCTCGGTGACCAGCCGGACACCGCCCGGCGTTATCTCGTACAGCCGGTCGGCGACGTCGACCCAGGCAGGGCGATGCGTGATCGCGAGAATCGTGAAGCTGCCGTCCAGCGCGCGGACGTTGGCGCAGATCTCGGCCTCGGTTGCAGGGTCCAGCGCGCTGGTCACCTCGTCCAGGATCAGGAGCTTCGGCTTGAACAGTAACGCGCGGGCAAGCGCGATCCGCTGCCGCTGGCCGCCCGAGAGCTGGATGCCGCGCTCGCCGACCGTGGTCGAAAGGCCGTCCGGGAGCGAAGCGACGAACGGCCAGGCGCCCGCGGTCCGCAGCGCCCCGGCCGCCTCCTCGGCGGTGATCCCGGGATCGCCGAGCGCCAGATTGGCGAACACCGTATCATGCAGCAGAATGATCTCCTGCGGCACGTAGCCGATCATGCCGCGCCAGGCGCGCAGATCGAGCTCGGTAAGCGGCGCCCCGTCGATCAGGATCCGGCCTCGCTGCGGCGCGTAGAGCCCGAGCAGCAGGTCGACGAGCGTCGTCTTGCCGACCCCCGAGGGGCCCATGATCACGCTGAGCTGGTCGGCCGGAAAGGCCATCGAGACGTCGTCGAGCACGAGCCGGCTGCCGAAGCCGAAGGACACGCGATCCAGCGTCAGGCCGCGGGTGAGCGTCGGCGTCCGCCGGCCGACGAATGCCTCGCGCTCGGACTTGGCCTCGGCGATCATCAGGTGCACCGCCCGATGCGAGGCTTCCAGAATCATCGCGCTCTGCAGCTGGCGCTGGACCCGGCCGAGCGCGGCGACCGTCCGGTACAGCAGCAGGGCCGTGATGATCAGTTCGGGCGTCGAGATCGACAGGCGCTCATGCGCCAGATAGATACCGGCGACCGCGAACAGGGCAAACATGGGCTCGCGCAGCTCGTTCATCAGGTTCTCGGCGATCGCCTGCCGGCGCAAGGCCTTGCGCAGGATCTGCGCCCGCTGCTCGAGCAGGCGCAGGAAATGTGCCTGACGCGCCATCGCCTTGAGCGGCTTGATGCCGATCAGGGTGTCGCTCAGCAGGGTCACGAAGTCCTGCGTGCTGGACTGCTGGCGGCGCCCCGCCTTCTTGGCGACCCGCACCAGCGGGCCGAGAATGATTAGGATCACGACGCCGATGCCGATGCCGACCAGCGCCAGGCGCCAGGAGATCAGGACGGCGAGGCCGACGCTGACCACAGTCTCGACCAGCGAGGCCACGCACATGGTGGCGAGCATGTAGGCGCGGCCGGCGCGGGTCGCGTCCTGGCTCATCGCGTTGGCGAACCGCCCGACCGGCTGGCGGGTGAAATACGACCACTTGGCTTCGAGCAGGCTTTGCACGAGCGTGGTCCGCAGATCGGTCGAGACCTCGGCGACCGCATAGCCGACCCGGACCAGGGCGAGCACGACGAGCGCCGACTTGCCGATCACGCCGAGCACGACCAGCAGCAACAGCGTCTCGAGGCTGGCCGGCAGGCCGACGGCCTTGATCGCGCCATAGACCAGCTGATGCACGACCGTCGTCTGACCGCCGGAGTCGTTCATCAATAGCGTCAGCGCTGGCAACAGGCTCGCGAGACCGAAGCCCTCGACCAGATTCGCAAGCAGCAGGCTTACCATCACGGTCCACTTGGACGCGCCTGGCACGCTCATGAAGATGCGGAAGATCCGACGCATCGCGATCAGCTACGGTACATGCCGGACGTGCCGCCAACGACCGCCGGTCCGCCTCACTCTTGCGCTCACGTTTGCGTCCCCAGCCAGCGACCCGTCGCCGGACGGCGTTCCTGCTGCAACAGCAGCGACAGGGCGCTGGCGGCGAACACACCGGCCGGCGCCCAGGCCGCCAGCACCGGCGGCAACAGGCCAAGATCGCCGATTGTGAGGACCAGGCCATCGAAGGTCCAGCAGACGAACCCGACCGCCACTCCGAGCGCGATCAACCACCCCTGGGCCGCACGCCCGCTCAAGGGTCGCGCCAGAGCGATGACGATCAAGATCATCGCGACCGTGGTCACTGGCGCCGCCAGCCGCTCCTGCAGCCAGAGCTTGTAGCGGTAGCTCGGGCGGGTTCCAAGGCCCGGCGCGCGGACGGCGCGCAGCAGATCGCGAAGCGGCGTCTCGCGCGGATCAGCGAGCACCGAGGCGAGCAGCTGCGGATCGAGATCGTTTGACCAGCGCAACTGATCCTCGTGCTCGACCAGACCCGGCCTGACCTCAGAGCGGGTCACGTCGTGCAGGATCCACGCCCCGCTCTCATATGTGGCGCTCTGAGCCGTCAGCCGGACGGCCAGATTGCCCTCGGGATCGCGCTGGAAAATCGTGACGCCTTGGATCCGTCCGGTCGGCGGATCGAACGCCCGGATCCGCAGGATGTCGTCGCCGTCGCGCAGCCAGGCGGTCGCGTCGTCCGCCGAACCATAGTCGCCGATGCCCCAGGCGCGAAGCTTGGCGACCGCGACCGGCACCGCCTGATCCTCGATGGCGAACTGAACCACCGCGACCAGCAGGCATATCGGCAGCACGGCGACGGCGAGCCGCGCCTTCGAGACCCCTGCCGCCGCGATCGCGGTGAGCTCGCTATGGCGGGCGAGCTCGGCGAAGGTCAGCAGACCCGCGAGCACGGCCGCGATCGGTAGGATCTCCGCCACGATCTCAGGCAGGCGCAGGATCGTGTAGCGCACAATCGGCAGCAGCACGCTGTCGCTGCCCGCGATCACCTGGTCACCATTGGCCAGGAAGTCGAGAATCATCATCAATGCGGCGAGCCCGGACACCAGCACCGCCACCCTGGCGAGCAGGCGGCGCGCGATGTAGCGGCTCAGCACCGAGGCCATGCGAGCGTTCCGGTTGCAGGCGTGGTCTCGGGCGCAGCCCGCGGCGTCGGCCGGGCGCCGCGCAGGCAGCGTACGAACAGCCAGCCGGCGCCGACTGCGAGCGCGAGGAAGGGCAGCCAGAGCCCGAGTTCGGCCGCGAGCAGGTCGCGCTTGGCGAGAGCCTCGCCGAAATTCAGGGCCTGGTAGTAGACGACCAGGATCAACAGACCGATCGCGATGCCACTCCGTCGGCTGCGCGGGCCGCCGATCAGCGCGAGCGGCGCGGCCAGCAGCGGCAGAATGGGCACCGACGCGATCAGCACGAGGCGGGCGTGCACCTCGGCCGCCATCTCGGCTGCGGTGGGCTTGCTCGAGACGCTGCCCGGCCGGGTCCAGAGCTCAGAGAGCGTGAGCTCGCGCTGGTCGAGGCCGCGCGGCCGGTAGTCCTGCTCGGTGTCGGTCGTGACCGGCCAGCTGAGATTGCCAAACGTGACTGCGCTCGGTCGGCCATGGGCCGGCAGCTCGGTCCGCTCGCCCCGCTCCAGGATCAGGAGCGGGGTCTCGCCGGCCTCGAGCTGGCCAAGCCGCCCGCTCTCGCCGGTCACGACGGTGGCACCGCCGTCGGGCTGGTCTTGATACACGAATACCCTGCGCAGCCGCAGACCATCAGGCGCCGGCGTCGAATGCTCGGCGAAAAAGGTGAAGTCCCCGGTGTGGATGAAGGTACCCTCACGCACGGCCGCGGTCAGCGATGCCTCGGCGACCTGCTGCTTGAGCGTCCGGTAGGCATAGCGCGCATGCGGGCTCAGCCAGCCGACGATCAGCGCGGTGACCGCCGCCGTCATGATCGCGAGCGCCATGACCGGCCCCAGCATCTGGCCGAGGCTCCGGCCGCTGCCGGCCAGCACCACGAACTCGCTGTCGCGCTTGAGCCGCCGGAACGTCAGCAGGACGCCGAAAAAGAACGCGGCCGGCAGCGCGATGCTGAGGAAATGCGGCAGCAGCAGCACGAGCATCTGGCCGACATAGCTGAACGCCTTGTTCGGATTCGCGACCAGGCCGAACAGGTGCAGGACCCGCTCCAGCAAAAGGATGGCCAGCGCGATCCCCGTCATCACGAGCGAGCTCGTGATGATCTGCCGGAGCAGATAGCGATCGATGACGGTCAGCACAGCGGCGGTTACCTGGCGGGGACGGGCCCGAACCGGCTCGAGCCGGCGAGAGTTGCCCGGATCCGCGCCAAACTAGCTTGGATCGTTGCCAAGTCCAGGAGAGGGGCCAGCCGGGCCGTCGCCGGCTCCAAATGCTGGCGCGATGGTGGGCGGTGCTGGGATTGAACCAGCGACCCCTCGCGTGTGAAGCGAGTGCTCTCCCGCTGAGCTAACCGCCCGTGTCCGTCGCACCGCTATAGGAGCGGCGTTCGACCGGTGTCAAGCGGACGCACGGGCGGCCCAACGGCTGCGCTGGCGCCCGAGAGCGGCAAGGACCGGGCCGAGCTCGGCCATGTCGTCGATCACCCGATCGGCGCCGAGATCCTGCGCCGGGACCGGGGTGTAACCGAAGCTCACCAGCACGCAGGGCACGCCCGCAGCGCGCGCGGTGAGCAGGTCTGTCTGGCTGTCCCCGACCAGCACCGCGCGCTCGGCATCGACCTCGAGGCGCGCCAGCACCGCCCGCAAATGACCGCCATCGGGCTTGCGTACCGGCAGCGCGTCGCCGCCGATGACCACTGGGAAAAAGCGCTCGAGATCGAGCGCGGCGAGCAGGCGCTCGGACGGGGCCTGCGGCTTGTTGGTGCAGATGCCGAGGCGGACGCCGGCCGCTGTCATCTCCTCGAGCACGCCCACGACCCCTGCGTAGACCCGGCTGAGCCGGGCGGGGTCGGCGGTGTAGCGGCGCAGGAATTCTGCGTACACATCGCCGAGGTCAATCCCGGGCGGCAGCCCGCCGGAAGCGCGCAGGCCGCGCTCGATCAGCGCCCGCGCGCCATCGCCGATCATCGGCCGGATCTCGGCGAGATCGAGGCCCGGGCGCCCCTGCTCAGCCAGCAGACGGTTCAGATGCGCGTGCAGGTCGGGCGCGCTGTCCACCAGCGTGCCATCCAAGTCGAACACCACGGCTTCGAACGCGAGCGGCAATCGCTTCGTCCTTGCGTTATCGAGGGGTTCTGAGCGTTAAATACGCAGCAATTTGCCGATCGCAATGTGCCGGCCGCTGATCCGGATCGCGTCTGCTTCAAGGTTCGACCCTCATGCCTGCATCGCTCACGCTCATCCTGCTCGCCGCCGGCAAGGGGACTCGCATGCGGTCCGACCGGCCCAAGGTGCTGCACCCGCTCGCGAGCCGCCCGATGATCGCGCACGTGCTGAACACGGCATCCGAGCTCGCGCCCGGGCGCGCGGTGGTGGTGCTGGCGCCGGAGATGGACGCGGTCGCGGCCGAGGCCCGGCGCGGCCCGCTGCCGGTCAAGATCGTGCTCCAGGAACCGCAGCTCGGCACCGGACACGCGCTGATGGCGGCGCGCGAGCAGCTGCCGCAGGAGGGCGAGGTGCTGGTCCTGTACAGCGATACGCCCTTGGTGACCGCCGAGGCGCTCGGCCGGCTGCTCGAACAAAGGCGCGCCGCCCAGGCCGCGGTCGCGGTGCTCGGTTTCCGGCCGCCCGACCCGACGGGCTACGGGCGGCTTGCCTTCGATCCCGACGGCTTGGCCGCAATCGTCGAGGAGCGTCACGCCGACGAGACCCTGAAACGCGATGGCCTGTGCAATGCCGGGGTCATGGCGTTCGATGCCGGACGGCTCGTCCCGCTGCTCGACGCGCTCGAGCTCAAGCAGCCCAAGGGCGAGTACTACCTGACCGACGTGGTCGAGCACGCCAGGGCGCGCGGCTGGAACTGCGCGGCGTTCGAGGGGCCCTATGAGGCCGGGCTCGGCATCAATTCACAAGCCCAGCTCGCCGATGCCGAAGCCATCCTGCAGCGCCGGCTGCGCCAGGCGGCGATGGCCGGGGGCGTCACCATGACAGCACCCGAGACCGTGTTTCTCGCGGCCGATACCGAGCTTGAACCTGGTGTCGAGATCGGGCCGTACGTGGTCTTCGGGCCGCGGGTCGCGGTCGCCGCCGGAGCGCGCATCCTGCCCTTCTGCCATCTCGAGGGGGTGCGGATCGCGGCGGGCGCGGAGGTCGGCCCGTTCACCCGGATCCGCCCCGGCGCCGAGATCGGCGAGCGCGCCAAGGTCGGCAATTTCGTCGAGGTCAAGAACGCCACGCTCGAAGCCGGTGCCAAGGCCAATCATCTGAGCTACATCGGCGATGCCCGGGTCGGGTCCAAATCGAACATCGGCGCCGGCACCATCACCTGCAATTACGATGGCACGGCCAAGCACCGGACCGAGATCGGCAAGGGCGTCTTCATTGGTTCCAATGCAGCCCTGGTGGCGCCGGTGACGATCGGCGATGGCGCCTTCGTCGGCGCCGGCAGCACGATCAACCGCGACGTGCCCGCCGGCAGCCTGAGCATCGCCCGCGGGCGCCAGACCGACATACCGGACGGCGCCGCCCGGATCCGCGCCCGTCGCCGGCCAGGTCCGTGACCTTTCGTCGGACAGGAGCACTTATCCATGTGCGGGATCGTTGGCATTCTCGGTCGTCAACCGGCCGCCCCTCTGCTGCTCGACGCGCTCAAGCGGCTCGAGTATCGCGGCTATGACAGCGCCGGCATCGCGACCCTGGTCGGCGGGCGGATCGAGCGCCGGCGCGCCGAAGGCAAACTCGCCAATCTTGAGCGTGCGCTCGACGCGGAGCCGCTCGCCGGCATGACCGGCATCGGTCACACCAGGTGGGCGACCCACGGCGCCCCGACCCAGGACAATGCCCACCCGCACGAGGCGGGCGGCGTCGCGGTCGTTCACAACGGAATCGTCGAGAACTTCCAGAGCCTGCGCGCGGAGCTGACTGCGCGCGGCCACCGGTTCGCGACCCAGACCGATACCGAGGTCGTGCCGCAGCTGGTCAGTCACTATCTGACCGACGGCCTCGGTCCGGTTGCGGCCGCCGCCGCGGCGCTCAAACGGCTGGAGGGTGCGTTCGCGCTGGCCATGCTGTTCGCGGGCCACGACGACCTCCTGATCTGCGCCCGACGCGGCAGCCCGCTTGCGATCGGCTACGGCGAGGGCGAGATGTACGTCGGCTCCGACGCGCTGGCGCTGGCGCCGCTGACCAATCGTATCCAGTACCTCGAGGAGGGCGACTGGGCGGTGGTGACCATGCGCGGCGCCACCGTCTACGCCGCCGAGGGCAACGAGGTCCAGCGCGAGATCAAGCAGACCGCCTTCTCGGGCGCGCTGATCGGCCGCGGCAACTACCGTCACTTCATGCACAAGGAGATCCACGAGCAGCCGGTGGTGCTGGGTGATACGTTGCGGGCCTTCGCGAGCGCCACCGATCATCGGATCGCGCTGCCCGAAATGCCGGTCGACTTCGCGACGCTGCCGCGGCTCACGATGGTCGCCTGCGGCACCGCATCCTACGCCTGCATGGTCGGGCGTTACTGGTTCGAGCAGCTGGCAGGCCTGCCGGTCGACCTCGACATCGGGTCCGAGTTCCGCTATCGCGGCACCCCGCTCGTTCCAGGCAGTGCTGCGCTGTTCGTCTCGCAATCGGGCGAGACGATGGACACGCTGGAGGCGATGCGCGCGGTCAAGGCACAAGGGCTGAACACGATCGCACTGGTCAACGTCCCGGACAGCACGCTGGCGCGCGAGGCCGATTGCCAGCTGCGGACGCTCGCCGGCCCCGAGATCGGGGTCGCCTCGACCAAAGCGTTCACGACCCAGCTGGCGACGCTCGCCTGTCTCGCGATCGGCGCGGCCCGCGCGCGCGGCCGGTTGACGCCCGAGCGCGAGGCTGAGCTGACCCAGGCGCTCGACGAGGTGCCGGCGCGCGCCGCCGAGGCTCTGATGCAGGATGCCACCTACGAGCAGATCGCGCAAAGGCTGGTCCACGCCCGCGACGTGCTCTACATCGGCCGCGGCACGAGCTTCGCGATCGCGCTCGAGGGCGCGCTCAAACTGAAGGAGATCAGCTACATCCACGCCGAGGGCTATGCCGCCGGCGAGCTCAAGCACGGGCCGATCGCGCTGATCGACGAAGCGGTGCCGGTGATCGTGGTGGCACCGCCGGATGCCCTGTTCGACAAGACCGCAAGCAACCTGCAGGAGGTGGTCGCGCGCGGCGGCAAGGTGATCCTGCTCAGCGATCGGCAGGGCTGTGCCCGGCTGTCCGAGTATGTCGCGACCGCGGTCCCATTACCCGAAATCGACCCGCTGGTGGCCCCGATCCTGTACGCGATCCCGGTCCAGCTGCTTGCCTACCATACCGCGGTCCTGAAGGGGACCGACGTCGACCAGCCGCGCAATCTGGCCAAATCGGTCACCGTCGAATAACGATCGAAACCGGGCCGGGTTCTCGGCGAGCGCACGTCATGGGCGTTGACAATCGCGCGAGATAGGAATAAAAGCCGTATTTGCCTTTCGCGCCAGAAGGTCCGCCGTCCTGCGGACCGGGGCTCTCCGAACCACCCCTCTCAGGAGGCTGGACTGCATACGGACGGGCAGCCGCAAGGCGCCATCACTACAACCGTAATGCAACGGGGGTAAGGGTTTCTTAACCCTGTGCCGCGAAGGTGCGAACTGCCCGATCGCGGGTCGGTCGGTGATTGAGCCACCCAACTTTGGTGAGGCGGTCATGACGGATGCTCTTGCCCCGACTGCTGACGGTTTCTCAGCTGCCGAAGACCGACAGGCGACGGCGCCGAAGAACTTTGCGGGGGCGCGCTGGTTCGCAGCGCTCTCCGAATCCGACCCAGCCGGCCTGCGCTATCTGCTCGTGATGCGCTTCGCGCTCCTCAACCTCGTGGCGGTGGCGTTGGTCGCGGCGGTGTGGGCCCACGGCTGGCTCGACGGTATGATCGCCACGGACAAGTACCACCTCGTCAAACTGAACGTGACGGTCTTTCTGGTCGGGCTCGCGCTGTGCGGCTACCGGGTCCTCAAGCTGAGCCGGGACCTGAACGAGCTTAAGGAGAACGCCGACAATCCGGCTTCCCGGATCAATCTTTATCGGCGCGCAGCCGTCGGCAAGGACGGCCAAAGCCGCACGCTGATTGCCGACTCGCTCAAGATGAAGTTCGGCTTCCGCCTGGGGACCATCCGGCATATGGCCAACACGATCGTCCTGATCGGTTTGGTCGGCACCGTCATCGGCTTCATCATCGCCCTTTCGGGCGTGAACGCGGAGGCGGCGACCGACGCGCAGGCGATCGCCCCGATGGTCTCGACCCTGCTGCTCGGGATGGCGATCGCTCTCTACAAGACGCTGGTCGGCTCCGTCCTCAACATTTGGTTGATGGCCAATTATCGCCTGCTCGAGGGCGGCACCGTGAATCTGGTCACCGGCATCATCGAACGCGGAGAGGATCATGCTCGGGTTTGACCGCTTCGAGCACGACGACGCCGGCATCGTCTTTCGCGACCTGATGACACTGGCGCTGTGCGGCTTCGTCGTCTGTGTGATCCTCATCATGCCGCACATCAACCCGCCAGTGACCAAGGTC
>DATAOG010000134.1:0-2581 GCA_036265855.1 Geminicoccaceae bacterium
GTTACTTTGGGGATATTCGCGCTGTCGATGATGTCTCGCTGGATGTATATGACGGCGAATTTTTCTCGATGCTCGGCCCATCCGGGTCGGGCAAAACGACCTGCCTGCGCCTGATCGCCGGATTCGAGCATCCAACCAGCGGGCAAATTCTGCTGCACGGCAAAGATGTTGCCAAACTGCCGCCCTACGAGCGCGATGTGAACACGGTGTTTCAGGATTACGCACTGTTCCCGCACATGACCGTCGGCCAGAACGTCGGCTACGGGCTCATGGTCCGCGGGCTCGCCAAGGCAGCGATCCGTGCCCGGGTCGCCGAAGCACTAGGCGTGGTGGCGCTGGACGGTTTTGGCGAGCGCTATCCGAACCAGCTCTCGGGCGGCCAGCGCCAGCGGGTGGCACTCGCGCGGGCACTAATCTGCGAGCCCAAGCTAATCCTGCTCGACGAACCGCTCGGCGCGCTCGATGCCGAACTGCGCCGCCAGATGCAGGAGTTCCTGAAATCGCTCCAGCGCCGGGTCCGGATCAGCTTCCTGTTCGTCACCCACGACCAGGAGGAGGCGATCGCGATGTCGGACCGGATCTGCGTCATGAACCAGGGCATGATCGAGCAGATCGGCGCTCCGGACGAGATCTACTATCGGCCGCGGACGCGCTTCGTCGCGACCTTCTTCGGCGACAACAATCTCTTGCCGGGCAGCCGGTGCGGCGCGGCGATCGCTACACCGTTCGGTCCGCTGCTCTCCGCCGACCCCAGGCTCGGGGAGCTCGCCGAGGCGGCGCCGGTCACGATCGCCGTGCGGCCGGAGGCACTGCGCCTGGAACCGATCGGACGAAGTCCCCATCGTGGGCCGGATCTGAATCGTCTGGCCGTTGAAGTGCGCTCGGTCGACTTCATCGGGCCGAGCAGCCGGGTCCGGGTGATCAGTCAGAGCGCCCCCGACCGCCCGCTGCTGGTCAAGGTCACGAGCCGGATGGGCGGGATCGCGTTGCAGCCGGGCGACCGGGCCGAGCTGGTCTGGGCGGCCGAAGACTGCGCCGCAATTCCGGGCGTCACCGAGAGCGAGCCGTCGTGAGAAATGGCCGATTGGCGTCGGTCTGAAAGCGTCGTGGCGGCGGGGCGACCATCGCGTGCGCTTGCGCCACAGTTCGTTGGACGAAGCAGGTCGCAATGATCGGCGAAATTGCTAGTTTTCGCTGGTCGTGGCATATTCGCGCTAGGGTCGTGACGAGGGATGTGGGTCGGGACGGTGCCGGCCCTCGGAGGCAACGATGGATCCGGCCAGGGCCAGGGCGACCAAGCTCAGGGCGTGGCAGCGCTTCGGCGACCGGGTGGCGAGCAATCCCGACTGGCCCCGCAGCTTGTGGCTCGCTGCAGTCGACGACGCGCTGGCAGCAGCGCTCGGGCCCGAGTCGCGGATGTATGCCGAGTTTCGGGCCCAGGTCAGCGAGCTGCTCACGCTCGAGCGGGCATCGCCCCGCGGCTACCAGGACGAGCGCCGGATCGCAGAGCTCGAGGGCCGGATCGAGCGTCTGATCGAGCTTGCCGACGACATGGTCAAGGCCGGTGCCGAGGCCTCTGCCCAGGCGGCGCGGCACCGGTGGCTGCGGCCGTTGCTGTCATCAGCGCTCGGCGTTGTGCTGCTCCTGGCCGGAATCGCCGGCGCCACGGCATTCCATGAAGCCCGGCTCGATACCGAGGTCGACCAGCAGATGAAGCGGATCGGCGGCCTGATCGATGGGCGGATCGCCGATCTGCGGGCCGATTTGGACCGGCGCCTCAGCCTCGCTCAGCGCCTGAGCCAGGAAACGAAGGAGCTGCATGATGGGTTCCGAGCCGAGGTCGACCAGCTCAGCGCGACTATGGCCGGCTCGATGCGCTCCATGGTGGCGCTGAGCGACCAGACGGTCAGCGAGATCCAGCGCCAGCTGGACGCTCGGGGCGGGGATGCAATCGGGGCGCCATCAGGAATACGGGCGCGGGCGGACGCGCTCGGGCGCGGTCTCGACGACGTCGGCCAGGGTCTCTCTAAACTGCAGGAGCGCCTGCCCAAGCTCGTCGACCAGGTCGAGGGCGTGGCCGGCAACGTGCAGCGGCTGCGGACCGAGGCTGACCGGTCGGCAGCCGTGATCTCGGCCGTGCGCGCCGGCACGCCGGAGCTGGTCGCATCGCTGGAACAACAGAAGAGCAGGCTCGGGCAGGATCTCGACCAGCACAAGGCCGAGCTCGACGCGCTGACCAGCAAGATCAAGGACGTCGAAAGCCTGGCCGACCGGTCCCGCGCCCGGCTCGAGGGCTTGGATCGGTCGCTCGATCAGGGCCTGACGCAGGCCAAGCGGGACGGCGCCGCTCTCCAGAGCGCGGTTCAGGACCTGCACACCACCGGGCTGCAGGCCGCGCAGCTGGTGGCCGACGCCGAGGCCAAGGTCGAGGCGCGCCAGCAGGAGCTGCAGAAGAGGATCGACCAGATCCTCTCGCAGGCGGCCGAGAAGACCGACCTCGCGGTTTCGCGCAGCGAGGACGCGGCCCGCCGGGCCGAGGGCGACGTCACGCGCCAACTGCAGCGCGAGAGCCAGCAGGCGG
>DATAOG010000135.1:0-2626 GCA_036265855.1 Geminicoccaceae bacterium
TCCAGCCGAACCGTACAGGTTCAGCAACAGTGCGCGGGGGTTCCTTGGCCCGCCGACCTTCCGGGATGCGGCCGTCGTGCTCGGCGATCGCGACAGCGCTATTCGCATCGCGCTGACCTTACCCTGAACCAGGGGGAGACCGTCCCACCCCGCAATGGCAGCGTCGATCGTGCGACCTACGATCTCGTGAGGGGTTCGCGCCCGGCGCTGCCAATCGGCGACTTGGCTTCGATCAGCTTCTCGCGCTGCCGCCCTGGCCAGTCACGGGCTGACCGCGTTGCCCGCAGTGTTCCCCGAACAGGTTGTCGACCCCGAAAAGTGGCGCGCCCTGCAGGATTCGAACCTGCGACCATCGGCTTAGAAGGCCGGTGCTCTATCCAGCTGAGCTAAGGGCGCTCACGTCCGGTCGCCAAGTCTACACCTTGCGGATGAAGTTGTCGGCGTAAGACTTCGGCCTGACGATCCGCTCGTGCGGTTCGTCAACGCGATACTCGAGACCCTGGCGCCGGACATAGGCAAGCGCCACCTCCCTGCTCGGAAAGCACAAGCGGAGCTGCTGCTCGGTATCGTCGGAGCCGATCCAGCCGATCAAGGGGTCGGCCTGCCAGCGCGATTTCGGCTCCATCTCGACGACCCAATCGCGGGTCTTGGCCCGACCCGACTGGGTTGCCGTCCTGGCCGGCTGGTAGACGCGCGCCGCCATCGCTCCGAGTTCCCGTAGTGCTCGCCAAAAATCAAAGTTAGCCGCGGTTTCGGGCAGATTCAAGGCTGGCCCGGCCTGGCGGCATCGATGCCCCAGCGCGCCTCGAGCTCGACCCGGTTGAGCGCCAGCCACTGCAGCGTGATCAGCGTGCTCGCGGCCCGCAACCGGCCGTCCGCGAGCCAGCCGAGCGCGGTTGCGAGCGGCACCACGTGCGCCTTGACGTCCTCACCGTGTTCGGCGAGGCCGAACAGACCGCCGGCGCCCCGGGCGTCGATCCGGGCCACGAACGCATGGCAGACCTCGTCGCTGCCGCCCGGGCTCGGGTAGTAGCTGCCGATCGGCACCAGATCCCGGAGCTCGAGCCCGGCTTCCTCCGCGGCCTCGCGCCTGGCGACCCCGGCCGCCGTCTCGCCCGGCTCGATCATGCCGGCCACCGGCTCGAGCAGCCAGGGATCCTCCGGTCGCGTGATCGCGCCGACCCGGAACTGCTCGACCAGCAGCACTTCCTGACGCACCGGATCGTAGGGCAGCACAACCGCGGCTTCGCCGCGCTCGAACAGCTCGCGGACCAGCTCAGCGCTCGTGCCGCCGGCGAACAGGCGGTGGCGCAGGCGATAGCGGACGATCCTGAAGAAGCCCTCGAAGACGACCCGCCGCTCGAGGACCTCGAACCGCGGCTCCAAGATCGTCATCGGGCGGACGGACGCGGCTCAGGTGAACGCCTTGAAGGCGATCAGAGTGAATGTGTCCTTGACCCCGTCCAGAGTCTGGACCCGGCTGGTGACGAACCGGCCGATGTCGGTGTCATCGTCGAGGTAGAACTTCATCAACAGATCGTACTGGCCGGAGATCGAGTGCACCTCGGACACCGCCTCGACGTTCTGGACGGCGGCGTCGGCGACGTCGTAGGCGCGCCCGAGCGCGCATTTGACCATCACGAAGATCGTCTGCATCAGTCCTCGGCCGCCTCCGGCAGCGCCGCGACCTGCGGCACCGGTCGGCGCATGAACAAGGGCACGTGATCGCCCATGCCGACCACCGGCTGGTCGGCGGCCGGGCCATCGGGTCGGCCGCGGTGCTTGGCCGGACGCCGCACCGGCTCCGGCTGACCCTGCCCGCGCGCGGCCCGCGCCGGCTCGGGCGGCGCCCCGGCCGGCCGCGGCTCGGGCCGGGGGCGGCGCCCCCGCGTGCGCCTCGCCTCGACCCGCGGCTGCGGTTCGGCCCTGGGTTGCGCGGCCCGCCCTGGATCGGCAATGGCCTCCGCGGTCGCCCCACCCGCAGCGGCCCGGCCGCGCGCCCGGCCGCTGCGAGCCGTGGCCGCGAGTTCGGCGCCGTCCAGGCCGGCGATCTCGAGCCGTGGGATCACCCTCCCGGTCAGGCGGGTGATCGCGTCGACGAACCGCCTCTCGTCCGGCAGGACCAGCGTGAACGCGCGCCCCGCCTGGCCCGCCCGGCCGGTGCGGCCGAGGCGGTGCACATAGTCCTCGGCGTGGGTCGGGACGTCGTAGTTGACGACGCATGGCAGCATCGCGATGTCGAGACCGCGGGCGGCGACGTCGGTCGCGACCAGATAGGCGATCTCGCCGCGCTTGAAGGCGTCCAGCGCGGCGCTGCGTTGCGCCTGATCCAGATCGCCATGGATGTCGCGGACGCTGTAGCCGCTGCGCTCCATCTGGCGGCGCAGGCTCGCGACCTCGCGCTTGCGGTTGCAGAAAATCAGCGCGTTTTCGATCCCCTGATCCTCGATCAGGCGGCGGAGCGCCTTGAACTTGTGCCGCGGCGGCACGACCGCGACGTGGTCCTCGATGCGCTCCGCCATGGTGGCCGGCGGGGTCGCCTGCACCTCCTTCGGATGGTTCAAGAACGCATTCGCCAGACGCCGGATCTCGGCGGGCATGGTCGCCGAGAACATCAGCGTCTGCC
>DATAOG010000136.1:0-4836 GCA_036265855.1 Geminicoccaceae bacterium
GTCCCCTGGACCCTCAAAACCCCACCAAGAACCTCCAGACCATCCCGAGCCTGGAGTGCCGGACTCAACGGCTCGGCATCACCCGACCGGGCGTCTCGCCCTGCTTCAGTTGGTCATCATCTTGCCCGGCTGCCCCTGGCCGTGCCCGCCATGGTCCATGCCGTGGTCGCTGGCGCCCGCCATGCCCCGGATCGGCACCTCGAGCTCGACCTTGCCGGCGTTCTCGAACGTGAGCTCGAGCGGCATGGTCTGGCCCTCCACCAGCTTGTTGCGGAGGCCGGTCAGCATCAAGTGCAGCCCGCCCGGCGCGAGCACCGTCGGTGTTCCGGGCGCGATCTCGACCGCCGCTACCGGCCGCATCTTGGCAATGCCCTGTTCCATGACCTCGGCATGCAGCTGTGCGTGCTCGGCGATCGGGCTCGCAGCGGCGATCAGCCGGTCGGCGCGGTCGCCGGTGACCTCGATCGTCATGTAGGCGGCGCTGGTCCTCATGGCGCCGAGCGATGCCCGGGCCCAGGGATCGTGAACCACGACCTGACCGACCCTGGTATCGGCCGCGAGCGCCGCCGCGGTCAGGTTGAGTAGCATCAATGGGACGATCAGCATGCTGCGCATCCTAGCCCCCAACGATTGCCGCCCGGTCGAGCAGGCGCCAATCTAGCTCGCGGAGCGCCGCCGACCAGCCCGTGCATGGTCGCAGCGCTGCGGACGCGCGGCTCGTCCGATCTGGCAACAACCACCGATGAGCCTTAGGATGCAATGGCAATGGCGCGCTCGAGAGTTCCGGCCGCTGAGGAGGACCCCGCTTGGGCTACGTGATCCCACCGCCTGCGGTGGTGTGTCTGGCGATCCGGGATAGCGCGGATCGGTTCCCGGTGCATCGGATCTTCTGCGTCGGCCGCAACTACGCCGAGCACGCCCGGGAGATGGGCCACGACCCGGAGCGCGATCCGCCCTTCTTCTTCAGCAAACCGCCCGACGCCCTGCTCCCGGGCCACGGCGTCTTCCCGTATCCGCGCGCGTCCGCCAACGTCCATCACGAACTCGAGCTGGTCGTGGCGCTCGCCGCCGGCGGCGCGGAGATCGCGCCGGAACGCGCGCACGATCACATCTTCGGCTATGCGATCGGGCTCGATATGACGCGGCGCGACCGCCAGGAGGAGGCCCGCCAGTTGGGCCGGCCCTGGGACAGCGCCAAGGCCTTCGATCACTCGGCACCCTGCTCGGCAATCATGCCGGTGAGCGCGATCGGTCATCCCGCCAGGGGGAGTATCCGGCTCGAGGTCAACGGCGAACCCCGCCAGGACGGCGACCTTGCTCAGATGATCTGGAAGACGCCCGAGGTGATCGCGTACCTGTCAGGGCTGTTCACG
This sequence comes from Geminicoccaceae bacterium, assembly GCA_036265855.1. Taxonomy (GTDB): domain Bacteria; phylum Pseudomonadota; class Alphaproteobacteria; order Geminicoccales; family Geminicoccaceae; genus DATAOG01. Next base: position 1,374 of record DATAOG010000136.1, read on the forward strand.
CTCGCGCCCGGCGATCTGATCTTCACGGGTACACCCAAGGGTGTCGGCCCCGTGCAGCGCGGCGACCGCCTCGACGGACGGATCGAGGGCGTGGGCGAATTCCGGGTCGACGTCGTCTGACCCGGCGGCCATCTCAGGTCCGGGCGGCGCGGGCTTTCAGCTTGCGGTAGGCGACCGGCAGCAGCGCGAGCGCGGCAAGGCCGACCAGCGCGATCACGATCTGTGGCGTCAGCACACTCGAAGGCGAGAATTCCTCACCGCTGTCGAGCACGCTGCCGATGCCGGCGCCGACCGAGGCGAACACGAAACTGCCCGGGATGATGCCGACAAAGGTGCCGAGCACGTAGGTCCGCAGCGGCACGCCCAGGAACGCCGGCACCAGATTGACGATCCAGAACGGGAAGATCGGGATCAGCCGGAGCACCAGGAGGTAGTTCAGCGCGTCCTCCTGGAAGCCCGCCTCCATGCGCTTCAGGAAAGGGCCGGCCCGGGCGCGCAACGGGTCGCCGAGCGCGGTCTTGGCGATAAGGAACACGAGGGTCGCGCCAACCGTAGCCGCGAACACGACCGCAAGCGTGGCGATCACGCTGCCAAACAAGAACCCCCCGGCGATCGTCAGGACCGCCCCGCCCGGGACCGAAAGCGCGATCACGAGCGCGTAGCTGACGATGTAGATCAGCCCCGCGAGGAGCATGTGGCGGTCGACGAACGCGGTGAGCGCCTCGCGGTGCTCGCGCAGCGCCGCGAAGGTCAGATAGTGATCGAGGTCGAGAGCGAACACGGCGACCGCCGCGAGCGCCAACGCCAGCAGCGGCCAGATCCGCCTGAGCGAGAAACCGGCCCGGGTCGGCGCGGCGCTGGGCTCTCCGGCTGCTTGCATCCGCGAATTTTCCTCGTCCATGCCTGCGCGCCAGGTCACCCCAGCCGCTGCAGCAGGCGGACGATCGACCGGGTCCGGGCGCTGAACAGCTTGGGCGCGTAATAGCTGCCGGCGGCGCGCTTGGACGCCTCCCCGAGCGTCGGATAGGGCGCGATGAACTGCGCCAGGCTGCCGATCTTGAGCCCTTCGGCGATCGCGAGCACCCAGGGCTGGATCAGCTCGCCGGCGCGCTCGCCGACGATCGTCGCTCCCCGAATCCGACCCCGGCGGTCGAGCAGCGCCTTGACGAAACCATCCGTCTTGCGCTCGGTCTGGGCGCGGTCATTCTCGGCGAACGGCCAGGTCAGGACCTCGACCTCGACGCCCTGCTCGCTCGCCATCGCCTCCGTCAGGCCGACCTGGGCAAGCTCGGGCTCGGTGTAGGTGACCCAGGGCACCGCGCGCGTGTCGACCTTGGCCGGCAGCCGGAACAGAGCGTTCCGGATCACGATGCCGGCGTGATAGGCGGCGATGTGGGTGAACTGATAGCCGCCCGCGACGTCGCCGATCGCGTAGATCCGCCTGTTGCTGGTCCGCAGCCGGTCGTCGACTGCGATCCCCTTGGGGCTGTAGTCGACGCCCGCGGCCTCGAGGCCCAGCCCCTCGACATTCACCCGCCGGCCGGCTGCGACCAGCAGATGGCTGCCGACGATCGTGTGCTCGAGATTGGCCTGCGCGATCGTCACCGCGATGCCGTTGCGCTCGCGCCCGACGCCGGTGACCTGAACCTGCTCGCGCAGGTCGATCCCCTCATCCAAAAGACGCCGGCGCACGATCTCGACCGCCGCCGGGTCGTCCTTGGGCAGGACCCTGAACAGCTCCAGCAGCGTGACCCTGGCCCCGAGCCGGCGGTGGGCCTGAGCGAGCTCGCAGCCGATCGGGCCGCCGCCCAGCACGATCAGATGCTCGGGCCGTTCGGTCAGGTCGAAAATCGACTCGTTGGTCAGATGCGGCGCCTCGGCAAGGCCGGGCACCGGCGGGACTGCCGGCGACGAGCCGGTCGCGATCACGAACCGTCTGGCGCGCACGCGCTGACCCGCGACCTCGACCTCGCGCGGGCCGGTGAAGCGGGCCGCCGCCCGCAGTACCCTGACCCCAAGGCCCGCGAAGCGCTCCTCCGAATCGTGCGGCGCGATCGCGGCGATCACGCCATGGACGTGGGCGTGGACCGCCCGGAAATCGATTGCGGGCTCGTGGCCGTTGACCCCGAACCGGGCGGCCGTGCGGACAGTCTGCGCCGCCCTGCTGGCCGCGATCAGGGATTTGGACGGCACGCAGCCGTAGTTTAGGCAGTCGCCGCCCATCTTGGCCTTCTCGATGAGCACGACCTTCGCGCCCATCTGCACCGCTCCGGCCGCGACCGCGAGCCCGCCGGAGCCACCGCCGATCACGCAGAGGTCGGTCGCGATCGGACCCGACATCACTCTCTCCTTGCTCGGTCCGACCCCGGCCCCGGGGCCGGGCTCCACCGCCGAGCAGATAGCCGATTTCTCGGCGGGCGCAATCGCGACCGGCCCCTCCGATTCGACAGCCGAGGCCATCTGGCGGCCCGCAGGGCCGTCCTGCCGGTTGCCAGTCGCCGCCGCCTTACGGCGGATCACGGATTGCGGCGGCAGGGAGCCGCGGCGAACCCATTTCCCGCCGCACTTCGATTGGGGCAACTCACCGCCAGCGACGGGCTGGTCACATTCCGGTGAAGACGCGGATGAGCGGACCGCCTGCGGCATCGTTAGAGACGGGCGCGCATCGACGTCCGGCGCGCCCGATCGCGAGCGGGCCTGATGCGCGCTCGATGGCTCGGGAGAAAAGCGATGCGTCGGATGGTCAGCATGGTTCTCGCGCTGGTCCTGAGCGCGAGCATTGCCGCCTGTAGCGGTATGAGTAGCTCGGGCGCGACTGATCAGTCCCGAGACGAGGGCTCGATGAACCAGAGGTCCGGCCATAGCGGCGGCGGCTACTGATAACTCGAGGCGCCTCAGTCCGGATCACGCGTCCGCAAGCGCCGACTTTGGTCGCGCGTAAGTCCAGCGCGGCGTCTGCTTGAAAGAGCTGGCGTCGATGAGGTGATCGGCCGCCGCACGAGATGGCGGGCACCGTCCCGTGGGCCATTGCCGGCCGGCCGCGGTCCCCCGGTACTTGCCCTTAGATTACCGGTCGGTGAGCCGGCGCCGACGACCGGTCCAGCTCAGAGCCAGGACCAGCTCCCGGTCCTGTCATCGCGGCAGGCGACATGGTAGAAACGCCCGCTCTGGTCGCCAAGGCTGAGCTCTTCCCGGTACTCCCGGCAGAAGCGCCCGGCCGCGCTGAGGTAGGTGCGGGTGGGTGTGATCGAGCCGCGATCGCCGCTGCTCGCGTTGTGCCAGCTGCGGGTCGCACCGTCCGGCGCGCTTTCCAGCGTCCTCTGGAGCTGTCCGGCCGCGAGCACGACGTCGCGATCGCTCAGACGCTGGTACAGGCCGGGATCACCGCCGCTCACGCCCGCACAGGCGGCGAGCAGCAATGTCCAGCCGAGCGGTGGCAGAATCCGACGTGACAGCAAGGCCA
>DATAOG010000137.1:0-4116 GCA_036265855.1 Geminicoccaceae bacterium
GCCCGCTTGACCCGGCGCGGCCATGGCCGGGCCAGATTGTTGTACAGCCGCAGCGAGAGCACGTCGTGGCTGAAGAAATGGGTCACCCGGGTGCCGGCGAGCGGCAGGCCGCGCATCGGCGAGACCACGTCGACGTCGCCGTAGTGGAGATTGAGGTGCTCGATGAAGGCGCCGGACTCGGTCATCTCGTCCATCTCGAGCGCGACCACCACGTGCGGCCGCCCCAGGTGGGCGGGCAGTAGGCCGGGATAGGGCGCGGCGCCGAGCACCGGCAGGCGCTTGCCGTCGAGCTCGAGATAGGCGGCCGAGGGTTCCCGTCCCGGAGGCTGCACGAACGCGACCACCTCGAAGCCGAGCAGCGGCTCGTCCTCGAGGGCGGCCGCGGCGTCGAACGCGTTCGGCCCGACGCCGACCACCACGGTCGGCCGCTTCCACGCGCCGCAGTTCATCAGCAGGTGCTTGACCGCGATCCGGGTGAGCGGCACCAGCAGTGCCACCAGGGTCCAGCTGGTCGCCCACCACAGGCGCGAGAAGTTGCTCTTGGTGATGAACACGAGCGCGGCATCGACGATCGCGAAGGTCACGACCACCGCGAGCACGTCGCCGAGCTCCTGCCAGAACGGCCGCCGGCGGGCGTAATGGCCGAGCCGCCAGAAGGCGACCATGCAGGCGATCCCGAGCGCGACGAAGATCACCGGCCGGATCTCGCCGACGTGAATCGGCCAGTCGTACCAGGTCGCGTGCCAGGGAATCCCGCTGAACCAGTAGTTCATCGTCCGCCCGGCGACGAAGCAGGCGAACATCACGATCAGGTCGCAGGTCGCGAGCAGCCAGCCCTCGCGCAGGGCACGGCGCGAGCGCATCTCGAGTTGCCGTGCGGTTGCCGCAACGACGTCCATCACACCCGACCGCTGAAGAATTCGGCTTTGATCTTCCGACTTAGCCGCGGGAATAGCGCGGAACGAGCGCCATTGGCAAGGCTCGATTGCTCGAGCGGCGCGCCGCCCGGGCCGACGCTCTCGAAATTCATCAGGCCGAGCGCGGGCCAGTGTAGAAATTAGTCTCGAGCCGCGCGCGCGCCGGGAAGCTCAGGAACTCCCCCCGGTAATCGCGCTGCTTGGAAAAGAGCAAGAACATGCCCCAGGCAAGGCCGGGCAGGACGCGCGCCATCGGTCTCGCAAGTACGGGCGGCAGTGGATAAAAGTTCGCTCCCGCCCAATCGCGCAGCGCGAAGCCGCGGGGGTAAGCCCGCTCCAGAAAGTCGCAAACGTCGGAGCGCGTGAAGCCGCGGACATGGGCCGAGGCAGTCTTGATCACGCTCGGCTGGCGGCCGAGCAGCAGCAGCAGGCGGTTATGCGCCGAGGCGAGGTTGGGCACGCCCAGGATCACCTGGCCGCCGATCCGGAGCACCCGAGCGATCTCGTGCCAGATCCAGAACACCTCCTTGGTATGCTCGAGGACCTGATTGGCGATGATCAGATCGATCGTGCCGTCGTCGAAGGTCAGGCTATCGCGCTCGAGGTCGAGGCCTATGACCTCGATCCCCTGCCGCAGGAGCAGCTCAACGTTCGGGCGATGGACCTCGACCGCGTGCAGCGCGCAGCCCGGCTGCACGGCGCGCGCCGCGAGCAGATCGACGCCGTTGCCGGCCCCGAGGTCGAGCACGCGCTGGTAGGGCCGGGCCATCTCGAGAAAGCGGCGGACGATCGGCCGGCCGTAGTTGAGCGAGCGATCGATCATGCGCGGTCAAGCAGCCGGCGATAGAGGTCGAGATAGATTTGCCTCGTGATCGGCCAGGCGTAGCGCTCCTCAAAGACCCGCCGGGCGGCGGCGACGATGCGGGCGCGCGTAGCAGCGTCGCCGAGCGCGCGCACCGCACGGGCATACCGAGCCGGGTCGGGTTGGGGGATCAAGAATCCGGTCCTGCCGTCATCGATGATCTCGGTCAGACCGCCGACCGCGCTCGCGACCACCGGCACGCCGATCGCCATCGCCTCGAGCGGCGCCATCGGCATGCCCTCCCATAACGACGGCATCAGGAGCGCATCGCATTCGGCTAAGGCGTCCAACGCCTCTTTGCGCGGCCAGGCGCCCAGCAGCTCGACGCGGTCGGCCAGCCCGAGCGCCGCCGCGCGCTGGCGCACCACAGCCAGCAGCGGCCCGTCGCCGATGACCCGCAGCCTGTGACCGTCGGCGCGCAGCCGGTCCAGGACCTCGAGCGCGAGCAGTGGGTTCTTCTCGGCGCTGAGCCGCCCGAGAAAGCCGAGCCGACGATCGTGACCGCCGCTCCGGGCCGGCGGCAGCCCGGTCGGATCGACGCCGTTCGGAATCACCGCATAGTCCCGGCAGGCATTGAGGATGCCGGCTCGCTCGGCGAGGTCCCGGTCGTAGCGCGAGACGAAAACGGTAAGATCGGCGCGGGCGCTGCAGCGGCGCTCGGCAAGCAGCGCAAGCCGGCGGACCAGAGCCGGCTTGCCGACGAAGTGATAGCCGTGAACGCTGTAGAGGAACCTGGCGCCGCGGACGGCAAAGCTCAGCGGCAGCCCGGCGCGACTGCCATGGGCGTGCACCAGCGCGGGCCGGAGCCGGTGCAGCAGCGCGCGGATGCGAACCGACAGGCGTGGATCGAGCCTCGAGGCGAAGAACTCGAGGCCATGGCCCGCCACACCGCGCCTGCCCGCCTCGGCCAGCAAGGGCGAACCGCTCTGGGTCAGAAGATGCAACTCGACGGGCAGAGCATCGCGCAAGGCCTCGATCAGCTGCAGAACGTGAGTCGTGCCGCCGCCGAGCCGACCGTCGGCCACGGCGAGCAACACGCTCACGGACTCGCCGCCTGAGGGGCGGGCCGGGTATGCGCCAGGACGTAGCCGATCCCGACCCAGAACGGCCAGTCCGTGAGGCCGTTGAGGAAGGCATAACCGGTCAGGATGAACAACAGCAGCGGCAGCTGCCGGGGCGCGAAGCGCGCGACGATCAGGTTGAGGTGCAGCACGAAGCCGACGAACAGCAAATAGCCGACCCAGCCGAACTCGCCGAGAACTTGAAGGAAAACGCTGTGCGATTGCGGCCCGGTCTGAATCAGCCGGTCAGCCCGGCCGGCCGGGCTGTCAAAACGGGTGATCACCGCCTCGGCGTTGAAATAGCCGACGCCGAGCGGCGCCTGGGCACCGGCCTCGGCATGGGCGGCCCAGATCATGTAACGGTTGCTGGTCAGCCGGTTGAGCTGCTGGCGCGTGTCAGGCCCGATCACGTCATCGACCGCGAGCACGATCAGCGGCTGGGCGCACAGAACCACCGCGGCAAGCGGCGCCAGCCAGACCGCCCGCCGGCCGACCGCCTTAGCGCCGAGCCAGCTGACGATCGCGGCGACGAGGCCGCGGCTGAGGCTCGGGGCGGCGGCCAGCAGCGGCGGAATGCCCAGCCAGCGGGGCCGTTGCTGCGCAAGGATCATCCCGACCACGCCATATAGCATCGCATTGTAGTTTGGCTCGCCGTGCAGGCCGCCCTGACGCGAGATGCCGACGCCGAAGACGACGCGCGCCTTATAGAGCGCCTCCGGCAGCAGCGGCTCGGCCGCCAGAACGAGCAGCGACAGAGGCAGCAGCAGAGCGAGATAGCGACCGAGCAGCTCGGGGTCGAGGCGCATGATCAGGGCCGTGGCGAGCAGGGTCAGGAACAGCTGCATCAGACGCGGCCCGCTGTCGGCCAGGATCCCCAGCCGCCAGGCCGAGAGCGTACCGAGCGCGACCAGGGCCAGATTCCAGAGGAACAGGCGCGGCACCCCTTGAAGGACGATCAGAGAAAACACTCCGAGCAGCAGCAGCACCGAGTTCAGATACAGCGGAATCCCGAGCGGCGCCTTGACCGCGGCCGCCACTACCAGGATGCACAGCAGCCGCTCGAGCCGCCGGCTCAGAACCGGGACGCGGTCGTCGGCAATCGTGGCGGCAGGGCTCACTCGTCGCCTCGCGACCGATAGGGCTGATAGCTTGGATTGATGAACCCGCGCAGGCGGGCATAGGCAGGCTCCGGCGCGAGCGCGTGAATCGCGCGCCGGGCGGCGCCTTTGAGCGCGCGATAGCCATAGAGGGCCCAGGCCCTGGCCGCCGGCTGACC
>DATAOG010000138.1:0-11047 GCA_036265855.1 Geminicoccaceae bacterium
TGTCTATCCGGAATTCCGGGCCGAGCAGCACCTCGGCGAGTACGGCCGGCAGGTCGGCGACCGCGGGCTCGAGATCGAGGCGTTTTTTCTCACGATCGAGACCGATGACGGCGTCAGCGGCGTCTCGGGGCCGTTCCGCGAGCCCTGTGCCCACATCGTGAGCTCCCAGCTACGGCCGATCCTGGTCGGCAAGGACCCGCTCGCCAGCGAATACTTGTGGGACGTGATGCATCGCCTCCTGGTGCACGGCCGCCAGGGCGAGGCGATGTTCGCGATCAGCGTCGTCGACTGCGCGCTCTGGGACCTCAAGGGCAAGTGGCTCTCCCAGCCGGTCTGGCGGCTCCTGGGAGGGCCAACCCGAACGGAAATTCCGGCTTACGCCAGCATGCTGGGCTACGCCGTGCTCGATCCCGGCCGCGTGCGCGAGCGGGCGCTGATGGCCAAAGAGCAGGGCTACCGCGCCCAGAAGTGGTTCTTCCGGCATGGGCCGATGAGCGGCCCGGACGGCCTCAGGAAGAACGTCGAGCTGGTCCGGACGCTGCGCGAGACGCTGGGTGACGACGACGAGATCATGCTCGACTGCTGGCAGAGCTTCGATTTTCCCTACCTGTTGAGACTCGCCCAGCAGATCGAGGAATATCGGCCCTATTGGCTCGAAGAAACGGCGATGCCCGATCGCATCGAGACCTACCGGCGGATCAAGGAAAAAACGAAAATACCGCTCGCCGGCGCCGAGCACGACTACACCCGCTTCGGCATGCTGCGCTTCATCGAGAAGCAGGCGCTCGACGTCTACCAGCCCGATCCCTACTGGTGCGGCGGCCTGTCCGAGACGCTCAAGATCGCGGCGCTGACCACGACCCATGACCTGATCTGCATCCCGCACGGCCATTCGACGCCGGTCAATGCCACCTTCTCGGCGCTGCAGTCGCCGATCCACACGCCGTATCAGGAATTCCTGGTCAAGTGGAACGCCGTCCACCAGTTCTGGTTCGAGCAGCCGATCGAGCCCGGGAACGGGCTGATCCGGCTGCCCGAGTTCCCGGGGTTGTGCCCGGCGCTCGACGAGGCCAAGATCGAGGCCAGCGAGGAGCTCTGAGCCGGGCGCCACGACCGGCAGGGCATCCGATCTGGGAGAGAGCACCATGTTCCGACTGAACCGCCGCCGCACGCTGCAGGGCCTCGGCGCCGCGCTCGCCGGCACCACGATGCTCGGCCGCTGGAATCCGGCCGCGGCCAAGCTCGCGGTCGCCAGCCCGACCCCGCCCGACTACCCGATCGAGAAGGGCGCGAAATTGCGCGTGCTCAGGCCGTCCAAGTTCGTCCAGGGCGACGAGGACCTGTTCAACGCCAACACCAAGAAGTTCACGGACCAGACGGGGGTCCAGGTCACGGTCGACAACCAGAGCTGGGAGGACCTCCGGCCCCTGACCTCGGTCTCGGCCAACGTCGGCTCCGGCCCGGACGTCGTGCTCGCCTGGCAGGAGGACCCGCAGCTGTTCTCCGACAAGCTGCTGGTGCTCAACGATCTCGCCGACTATCTCGGCAAGAAGTACGGCGGCTGGTTTCCGGTCGCGGAGGTCTACGGCAAGAGCGCCCAGACCAAGGACTGGGTGGCGCTGCCGTTCGGCGGCGGCGGCGCCACGATGGTCTATCGCGGCTCCTGGCTGAAGGCCGCCGGCTTCGACGGCGTGCCCAAGGACTTCCCCGGTTTTCTCGAGCTCTGCAAGGCGCTGCAGAAGGACAAGCACCCGGCGGGCTTCGCGCTCGGCCACGCGGTCGGCGATTCCGGCTGGACCGACTGGGTGCTGTGGGGCCATGGCGGCGCGCTGATCGACGAGCAGTCGCATGTGATTCTCAACAGCCCGGAAACGATCAAGGCGCTGAACTACGCCGCCGAGCTCTACAAGACCTTCATTCCGGGCACGCTGTCCTGGCTCGACCCATCCAACAACAAGGCGTTCATTGCCGGCGATCTCGGGCTGACCAGCAACGGCATCTCGATCTACTACGCCTGCAAGACCTCCAAGGACGCCAAGACCAAGGCGCTCGCCGACGACATCCAGCACGCCTCCTACCCGATCGGCCCGGTCGGCTTCCCGACCCAGGGCGTGCTGGTGATCAACGCGATCATCTTCAAGTACACGCCCTACCCGAACGCAGCGCGCCAGTACCTGCGCTTCATGCTCGAGGAGGAGCAGTACGCGGCCTGGCAGGAGGCGAGCCTCGGCTACTGGTGCCACGCGCTCCAGGCCTACGACAAGAACCCGGTCTGGACCGCCGACCCGAAGGCGACGCCCTACCGCGACGTGATGCGCAACGCGCTGCCGCAGAGCTACAAGGGGCCGCCGAGCGAGGCCTCGGCCGCGGTCAAGGCGGACTTCGTCACGGTCGACATGTTCCAGAGCGTCTGCGTCGGCCAGTCGACTGCCGAGGACGCCGCCGCCGAGGCCGAGCGCCGCGCCAAGCGCTATTACCGCAGCTGACGGCTCGCGATCGACCCGGGGCCGACGGGCACGGGGGCCTCGCCCCCGCGCGAGCGTCGGGGGCCGCGGCGGCGCTGCCACAGCGCCGCGTCACCAGAACTCCTCGGCGGGCCCCCGTATCGGCAATCCTGCTCCTGGTCGCCGGCGTGACGCTGTTCGGCATCATGGACGGCTTGGCCAAGTTTCTCGCCGGCCAGTGCTCGGTCCTGCAGCTGGTGTGGGCGAGGTACGCATTCGCCGTACCGGTGATCCTGGCAATCGCCCGACCGGCGGCCTGGCCGGGCCTGCTCCGGTGCGAGCGCCCGTCGCTGCAGGCTGTCCGCGCGCTCCTGCCCCTGCTGGCGAGCGCGACCGTGATCGTCGGGGTGGGCTTGATGCCGCTCGCGGACGCGACCGCGATCAGCTTCGCCTCGCCGTTGCTCGTGGTCATCCTGTCCGCACCGCTCCTGGGGGAGAGGATCCCGGTCCACAGCTGGATCGGGGTCGTCTGCGGCTTCGCGGGCGTGCTGCTGATCGTCCGACCCGGCGCCGGCGCGATCGCCTGGGTCGCGCTCTTCCCGCTCGCGACCGCGCTGCTGTTCGCGCTCTACCAGATCATGACGCGCCTGGTCAGCCGGAGTGACGATGCCCTCGTGACGCTCGGCTGGACGCTCGGCGTCGGGCTGGCGCTCACGACCCTGTTCCTGCCGCTTGCCTGGCACCCGGTGAAGGGGGCGACCTGGCTGCTGCTGATCTGCTCCGGGCTCCTGTTCGGCGGCGGTCATTTTTTGCTGATCCGGGCCTTCGCGCTCGCGCCGGCCGCGGTGCTGACGCCCTTCACCTATGCCCAGATCGTCGCCGCGGTCGGGTTCGGCGCGCTCGTGTTCGGCGACCTGCCCGACCTCTGGACCGCGATCGGCACCGCGACCCTGATCCTGGCCGGTGTCTATGTGGTTCGCCGTCAGACAGCCTGAGAACGGCGTTTTGAGCTATTCCGCGGGTGCCGGCGCCCGGGCGCGCAGAGCCTGCTCGAGCGCGCGCTCGATCGCCCCGATCGGGCGGGTGAAGCGGGCCAGCAGGTCGTAGAGCACCGGGGTCACGAACAGGGTCAGCGCCGAGGCGATCCCAAGCCCGCCGATCACCACGATGCCGATCGCGGCCCGGCTCTCGGCGCCGGCGCCGGTCGCGAGCGCCAGCGGCACCGCCCCGAGGATCGTGGAGACCACGGTCATCACGATCGGGCGCAGCCGCAGCATCGAGGCCTCGAGCACCGCGTCCGTGATCGAGCGGCCCTCGTCGCGCAGCTGATTCGCGAACTCGACGATCAGAATGCCGTTCTTGGCCATCAGGCCGACCAACAGGATGATGCCGATCTCGCTGTAGAGGTTCAGCGAATTGCCGGTGAGCCAGAGCGACAGCAAGGCACCCGAGACCGCGAGCGGCACCGAGAGCATGATGATCAGCGGGTGGATGAAGCTCTCGAACTGAGCCGCGAGCACGAGGAACACTATCAGCAGGGCGAGCGCGAAGGTGAGCGCGATCCCGCCCGAGGTCTCGACGAACTTCTGCGACTGGCCGGCAAAGCCGAGCTTGGCCTGGGGCGGCAGGGTCTGGGCCGCGACCTCGCCCATGAAGCGGATCGCCGAGCCCAGATCGTAACCCTCGGCAAGCGACGCCGATATCGTGATCGAGGGCAGGCGGTCGTAGCGCCGCAGCGTCGGGGCGGCGGCGCCCTCCTTGAGGGCGACCAGCGCCGTCAGCGGCACCAGCTCGTTGCTGGTGCTCGAGCGCACGAAGATGTTGGCGAGATCGGTCGGGGTGCGCCGGTCCTCGGCGCGGGCCTGCACGATCACCGGGTACTCGCGGCCGCGATCGACGTAGTTGGTGATCTCCCGCGAGGCGAGCATGGTCTGCAAGGTCCGGCCGATCGTCTCGGCCCCGATGCCGAGGTCGTCCGCCTGGTCCCGATCGATCAGCACGTCGAACTGCGGCTGGTTCTCCTCGAAATCGGTCTCGACGTTGAGCAGGCCCGGATTGGCCTCGGCGCGCCGCACCATCGCCTGGCTCCAGCGCTGGACGCTCTGGTAGTCGGGACCGCCGATCACGACCTGGAGCGGCGTCCGGCTGCCGCCGAGACCGAGGCCGGCCGGACTGACCGGAAAGGCTCGCGCCCCGGGCAGCGCCGACAGCGGAGGAATCAGCGGCCGCAGGATCTCCTGCTGGGTGTGCGCCCGCTCGCCCCAGGGCGCCAGCCGCGCGACCACGAACGCCTGATGCGGCTGACCGCTGCGGCCGACGACCGAATAGATCCGCGCCACCTCGCCGCCCGCGCGCAGCGGCTGCAGCATCGCCTCGACCTTGTGGACCTGGTCGTCGGTATAGCCGACGGTCGAGCCCTGAGGCGCGGTCACCGGAATGAAGAAAACGCCGCGATCCTCGGTCGGCACCAGTTCCTGCGCCAAGGCGCGGTACAGACCGTAGGAGGCGCCGGCCACCAGCGTGGCGCCGAGCAGGACCACGAGCGGGGCGTCCAGAGCGCGTCTGAGCAGCACGCCGTAGCCGCGGGTCGCGAGCCGCAGCCCGCGCTCGACCAGCCGACCGGCGGGGCCGCGTGCCTTGGCGCCCTTGAGCAGCTTCGTGCACAGCGCCGGACAGAGCGTCAGCGCGACCACCATCGAGATCAGGACCGCGACCCCGAGCACGAAGCCGAACTCCGAGAACAGGCGGCCCGCCTGGCCTTCGAGGAACGAGATCGGCACGAAGACCGCGATCAGGGTCAAGGAGGTCGCGATCACCGCGAAGGTCACCTGACGGGCGCCGAGCACGCCCGCGACCAGCGGGCTCTCGCCGAGCTCGATCCGGCGCTGAATGTTCTCGAGCACCACGATCGCGTCGTCGACCACGATGCCGATCGCCAGGATCAGCGCCAGCAGGGTCAGGATGTTGATCGAGAAGCCGAGCGCATAGATGCCGATGAAGGCGCCGATCACCGCGACCGGAATCGTGACCGCCGGCACCAGCGTCGCGCGCGCCGACACGAGGAAGGCGAAGATCACCAGCACGACCAGCAGGACCGCGATCCCGAGCGAATGCAGCACCTCGTGGATCGACTGGTTGATGAAGACCGCGTCGTCCGAGCCGATCTCGATCTCCATGCCCGCGGGCAGGGTCGGACGGATCCGATCGAGCTCGGCGCGCACCCGCTCCGAGATCGCGATCGTGTTGGCCTGCGACTGCCGGAGCACGGCGACGCCGACCGCCACGCGCCCGTCGGAGCGGATCATCGTCTGGTCGTCCTCGGCCGCGCGCACGACCTTGGCGATGTCGGCGAGCCGGACCGGGTAGCCGTCGATCCGCTTCAGCACGATGTTCTCGAACTGTCCGGGGCTCGACAGCCGCGTGTCGGAGCGGACGGTGAACTGCCGGAAGACCGACTTGAGCTCGCCTGCCGGCAGCTCGACGTTGTTGCGCTGGAGCGCGCTCTCGACGTCGTCGACCGTCAGGTTGCGCGCTGCCATCGCCCGCCGGTCGAGCCAGATGCGGATCGCGTAGCGGCGCTCGCCGTACATCTGGACCTGAGCGACGCCATCGAGGGTCGCCAGGCGGTCGACCAGGAAGCGCTCGACGTAGTCGGTGATCTCGGCCGGCTTCATCCGGTCGCTGGTGACCGCGAGCCGCATCACCGGATCGGCGTTGCTGTCGTTCTTGGTGATCTGCGGCTCGTCGATCCCGACCGGCAGATCGGGGCGCGCCCTGGCCACGACATCGCGCACGTCGTTGGCGGCCTCGTCGATCTTCCGGCCCGGCTCGAACTCGATCACGGTGCGCGCGCCGCCGCGCTGGCTCGTCGAGGTGATGGTCTTGACCCCGGCGATGCCGGCGAGCACGCCCTCGATCGGCGCGGTGATGTCGGTGTCGACGATCTCGGGGGCGGCGCCGGTGTAGGTCGTGCCGACGCTGATGATCGCCGAATCCACGTCGGGCAGCTCGCGCACCGGCAGGCGCAGCAGCGACGCGACGCCCAGCACCACGAGCAGCAGGCTGAGCACGGCCGCGAATACCGGCCGCTTGATGCAGAAGTCGGACAGGCTCATCGCGTGCCCGCGGGTCCCGCCGCTGGCCCGCCCGCGACCTCGACGACGACCCCGTCGCGCAGCTTCTGGTGCCCGCTCTCTACGACCAGGTCGCCGGCGGCGAGGCCGTCCAGCACCTCGACCGCGCCCGCCTCGCGCTGACCGAGGCGCACCTGACGCCGCTCCGCCTGCCGCCCTTGCAGCTTGAACACGAAGGTGCTGGCGCCCTCGGCGAGCACCGCCTGCTCCGGGATCAGCACCGCCGCCCGCTCCTCGAGCACCACGGTCACGTGCATGAACATCCCGGCCGGCAGCACGAGGTCGGGGTTGGGCACCACGGCCCGGACGCGAAAGGCCCGCGAGACCGCGCCGACCCGGGTATCGACGGTCGCGATCCGGCCCTCGAACGTCCGGCCCGGGAACGCTGCGCTCGTGGCGGCAACCGGCTGGCCCCGGCGCACCCGGCCGAAGTAGACCTCCGGCACGCTGAACTCGACCTCGAGCTCGGCGAGGTCGTCGAGCGTGGTCAGGACCGTGTCGTTGTCGACGCGGGCGCCGACGTCGACCCGGCGCATCCCGACCACGCCCGCGAACGGCGCCCGGACCGTGCGGTCGGCGAGCTGCTTTTCGGTCGCATCCAGCCGGGCGGCGGCGCGGTCGAACGCGGCCTGCAGCTCGTCGACGGTCGCCTGCGCGACCGTGTTGTTGCTGTGGAGCTTCTGCGCCCGCTCGAGCGCCAGCTGCGCCTCACGGAGCGCCGCGCTCGCCTCGGCGACCGCGGCCTGCTCCATCCGGTCGTCGAGCCGGACCAGGACCGCGCCTGCCTCGACCTGCTGGCCGGGGCGCAGGTCGATCTCGGCGACCCGGCCGGCGCTGAGCGCGACGATGTCGACCGCCTGGCGGGCCAGCGTCGTGCCGACCGCCTCGATCCGCTCGCGCATGGTGCCCGCAGCTGCGCTCGCGACCTCGACCGGCACCGTGTCCGGGCCGCGACCGACCGCCGCCGCCGCCTCGCTCTCGACCGCCGTCCGGTGGTAGGCGAAGGCGGCGGCGCCGACGATCAGCAGCAGAAGGCCGCCGATCACGAGCTGTTTCCCTAGCGACACCGCCCCGCTCCTGGCGCCGGGCGCGAGCCCGCGTCGCCGAATCCGCCGTTGCCCCTACCAAAGCATCGCGGCCGCGCGCGGTCCACAACGATCGCGTCGGCGCCGGTCTAGCCCCTGCCGGTGCGGATCACCATCAGGCGGTCGGTGCCCGATTCCGGCGCGAAGACCTCGCCCGGGCGGCCCAGGATCTGGCGTACTTCGGCGCCGGGCGCGCTGCCGGGGAAGCTCTGGAAGGTCTCGGTCTTGGGGTCGAACCGCAGCACCGCATTGGCGCCGAAGTCGCTGAGCCAGACCATGTCCTTGTCGTCGACGTAGACCGCGTAGGCGCGGGGCGAATCGCCGGGCAGCCGCCAGCTCCGCCAGGCGCCGGTCGAGGGCGTGTAGCGGCTGACCTGGCCCGCGTTCCACTCGCTGACCCAGATCTGGCCCTTGGAATCCGACCACACGCGCCTGGCGCCCTGCCGCGGCGTCGGCGGCTCGAGCACGGTGACCTTGCCGGTGCTGGTGTCGAGGTGGCCGACGTAGCTGCCGGCGAGCGAGGCGAAGTAGATGTCGCCCTGCGGCGTCGCGGTAATGCCGTAGGGACCGCGCCCCTTCGGCGCCTCGAACACCTGGATCTTGCCGCTCTTCGGATCGAGCCGGCCATAGATGCCGCTCTGGCCCGTGAACCAGAGCATGCCGGCGCCATCGAACGCAGCCGTGTTGAGGTTGGCATCCGCACCCTCCGCGGGCAGCGGATAGACACTGACCTTGCGCGAGCCGGGATCGAAACTCACGATCGCGTTCTGGCCGCCGTCGGTGATCCAGGCCTTGCCGTCCGGGCCCTGGATCACGCCGTGCGGCGCCGAGCCGTCGCCGAGCGGCACCTGCTCGACCTTGCCGGTCTTCGGATCCAGGATGCCGAGCGCGCCCTCCGCCTGCGCCGTGTACCAGATCTTGCCGTCGGGAGCGGGCGCCGCATCGTGCGGGTGGGCGCCCTCGGGCAGTTTGAAGACCTGCACTTTGTCCACGGCCATTGCCGGCGCCGCGGTGAGCGCCGCGATCAGCAGACCGCTCCAGATCAAGGCGGGCATGGCTTGTGCTCCTCCTCCGGGGCTCAGCCGGCGAGCTGCCGCTTCAGGAACTCGATCGTGCGCGACCAGGCGAGCTCGGCCGCGGCCCGATTGTAGCGCGCCGCGTTGGTGTCGTTGTTGAACGCATGGTTGACGCCTTGGTAGACGTAGATCGTGTAGTCCACGTGGTTGGCCTCGAGCGCCTGCTTGTAGTCCTCGATGCCGGCGTTGATCCGCTGATCCAGGCCGGCGTAGTGGAGCAGCAGCGGCGCCTTGATCCTGGCCGCGTCCTTGGCGGCCGGCTGGCGGCCGTAGAACGAGACCACGGCGTCGACCTCGGGCGAGTTGACCGCGACCTCGTTGGCCAGCCCGCCGCCCCAGCAGAAGCCGATCACGCCGACCTTGCCGTTGCTGCGGTCGCCGTCCTTGAGGAACGCGACCGCGGCCACCGCATTGGCGACGTTGTCGTCCGGATTGACCCGGGTGATGATCCGGCGCGCCTCGTCCTCGTCCGCGGGCGTGCCGCCGATCGGCGACAGGAAATCCGGCGCGAGCGCGATGAAGCCCGCGAGCGCCGTGCGCCGCGCGATGTCCTCGATGTGGGGATTGAGCCCTCGGTTCTCGTGGATCACGACGACGCCCGGCAGCTTGCCGCCGGCGGCCGTGGGACGCGCGAGATAGGCCTTCACCTCGCCGCTTTTCCCCGGATAGGTGATCTGCTCGGTCGCGAGCCGCGCGTCGTCCGCCGCGACGATCGCCGCCTTGGCGTAGTCGCAACGGAGCAGCGGCAGCAGGGCGGCTGCCGCCGCCGTGCCGCCCGCGAGCGCCGCCAGCCGGTCCATGAACGCCCGGCGCTCGAGGCGCGCGTGGGTGTAGTCGTCGTAGAGATCGATGATGTCCTGGCGCACGCTCTGCCTCCTGATGCTGCTGGGAGCCGGCCGGCAAGCTCGGACCGCGGCTGCGATCGCCGCCGGTGCTAAGGGCGGCGATCGCCAACGCTCGCGAGGTCGTCAGTTGTGATCGCAGCCCGGGCCGCCGTCGGAGTCGCCGGCCCGGCCGTGCATCCCTTGTCCCATCCGGTCGTGGAACTGCTGGCGCAGCTCGTCCTGGGTCAGCTGTCCGTCGCCGTTGGTATCGAGCCGCTGGACGACGTATTCGAAGCGGGCGACGAACTCCTCCTTGGTCACCGCGCCATCGCCGTTCACATCCAGGGCCTGGAAGGCGCGCACCATCTGCCGGTTCATCGCGTCCAGCCAGAGCGCCTGGTACTCCTCGAGCGACAGCTTGCCGTCGCCGTTCTTGTCGAACTTCGCGAAGCGGGCCTGGCGCGCCTGATCGATCTCGTCCTGCGTGACTTTGCCGTCGTGATTGGTGTCGAACGACTCGAACAGGCCCTGGGCGGGGCCGCCATGGCCGCCCCAGCCGCCATGCCAGCCGCAGGCGCCGTCGGCGAGGCCGACGCTCGAGAAGGCGGTGGCCCCCAGCGCGAGCGCGCCGGCGGTCACGAGCAGTTTGGTAGTCCTGGTCATCTGAAGCCTCGTGGGTTGCTGTGGTTTGCGATGACCTCAGAACAGCAGATGATCGTCAGGGAAGTTCGTCAGCCCAGCCCGAAAGTGTCGGCGAGTGTGCCAGCCGGCAGCCCTGACATAGTCTGATACAATTTACCGTCCAGCGGGAAGCGCCGGCGCCGGCCTCGCATGATGACCAAGGGTTACCGCAACCTGATCCGGTGGCGCGGATGGTGCCCCCTGCTAATGTTTGCTCTGGTCCCCGGACGCGTGCTGATCCGATGCCACGATAGCCGCCATATCGCTTCTGCATTGCTGGAAGGCGTTGTCCCAACCCCGGGTATATTGGCGGTCGGTGCCGTAGCGCGTCATGTCCATGCGGGTCTCGTCGAACACCCGCCGGCATCCGACCCGCCGCTGGAGCAGCCGTCAGCATAGCCTTCGGCATAAGCAGGCGGGAAGCCACGCTTGATCATGGTCTCCTTGACCGAGCCGCAGGCGGCGATCGCTAAGGTTCGCCCAGAGCGGCGATTAGGTCATCACAGTGAGCAATACACCCGGGCACAGCACTTGACGGTCTCGGTCAGAGAAGAACAAGTTCACCTCACCATCGTCGTTGTAGTAGAAGATCTCGCAGAGCATCTCAAATCCAGCGGGTGCGAGCGGCGGCACCATGAACGAGCTGTACTGCAGATCGAAGCCGCGGAACAAGTTCTCGCTGGAAATTTCCCCGCCTGAGAATGGTCCTGGGTTATCCAGATCTATTTGCAGCGCGCGTTGAAACTGGCTGGACTGGGGTGCTGGAGACGTCGGTGGTGAGTTCCAGAGCTGATGAATCCGCAG
>DATAOG010000139.1:0-6937 GCA_036265855.1 Geminicoccaceae bacterium
AAGCCAAGGGCAGCGGTCATCAGGCGGAAGGGCATCAATCCCATGAACCGCGCCGTACGACATGCGGGTGCGATTTGATATGACCCGCACGGGCTCCCGGGTGAATTTCTCGTCAACGTCGGAAAGCAGCTCGGCCGCCGCTCCCGACAACCATCAGATCTCCGACCTGGCGGGATCGGCGTGCTTTCCGCAACGCGTGCCCGCTACCTTGCGATCTCGGCTTCGCGGTAGCGGGTGTAGATGACCCGGACCAGCTCGTATTCGAACGGCGAGCCGGTCTGGTAGTAGCGGAACGGGATGCTGTTGCGCTTGTCGACCGGCCGCAGGCCGTAGGATGTCGCCATGTAGGCCGGGTCGGTGCTGATGCTGGCGGGGATCAGGAAGAAGGTGGGGGCGCTGTCGACCAGGAGCCCGGTCGCGTCGCGCAGGTTGGACGGGCCGAAGATCGGCAGCACCAGATAGGGGCCGGGGCCCGCGCCCCAGTAGCCGAGCGTCTGGCCGAAGTCCTCCTTGACCTGGGCGATGCCGTGGGCGCCGGCGATGTCGTACAGCCCGCCGAACCCGAACATGACGTTGTTGACGAAGCGCACCGCCGCGCGCCCCGCGGTGTCGCCCTTCAGCTGCAGCGCGGCGTTGGCGAACGTGATGATCTCGGTGAGGTTGGAGAAGAAGTCGTGGATGCGATCGCGCACGAACTTGGGCGTGACCAAGCGGTAGCCGTTGATCACCGGCAGGAACACGTAGTCGTCGAACTGGGCGTTGAACTTGTACACGCCGCGATTCCAGCCTCCGATCGGATCGTAGACCGGGATCGGCTGCTCGCCGGGCTTGGCGACATCGCTCCATTGGCGCTTGGGCGGGGCCTCCGGCGGCGGCGGCGTGCCCGCGCAGGCGCTGCACACCAGCGCCAGCAGCACGGCGGCGACCGAGCGGCGCCTGCTCATCAGCGGCGTCCGTGCGATCCTCAATGGCTGAAGAAGTCGATCATGTGCGCCACGTTGTCTCGAAACTCCATGTTGCCGCAGTGGCCGCCGGTCGGGTAGATCTCGGCGCGACTGCCGAACACCTGCCCCAGCCAGTCGATCTCGCCCTGCGCCATGATGATGTCGTCCCGGTTGTGCATCAGCCCGATCTTTTGACTGTGGCGCAGATAGGGCTCGATGCTGTGCAGGTCGGTGATCTCGATCAGGTCGTCGAGCGTGATCCCCGGCCGACGGGCCTTGAAATACGGATAGAACAGATCGTCGATATAGTTCTTGAAGGTGCTGCGCAGCGCGACCGCGGCGAACTGGTCCAGCGAGGTGGTCGGCGTCAGCGGCGGCGCTTTCGGCGCGATATACCCGGCTCTGGTCATCACGTCGGAGGTGAACGCCATGTTGGCCGACGCGAGGCGGAACGAGGCGCCGATCGCCGCCTTCAGGTTCTGCTCCGAGGGCTGGCGTCGCCGGTAGACCGTGTACAGGAAGTCGCTGCTCAAGCTGATCCGGTCCTCCTCCTGCACGTAGACCTGGGCGAACGCCGCCAGCATGCCGTTGAAGAACGCCCCGACCCCTTCCGGGGTGTTGGTGTCGAGCATGCGATCGAGGATCAGCGCCGAATTGTAGAGGCTGACCGGTGGATTGATCATCAGCACGCGCTCGAAATCGAACGCCCGCTCGGTCTCGTCGAGCCTGGCGACGAAGGCGGCCTGCGCGGCGCCCAGGCTGTAGCCGGTCAGGTAGAATTTGCTCACCTCTATCTCGCCTTTCACCTGATCGTAGGCGAGCCGCATCACCCGATAGAGATCGGCCGCGTCGTCGGTGATCAGGCCCGGCACGCCGCTGCTCGAGGCGGCGACGATGAAATTCTGGAAGGTGGGCGAGGGCAAGGTGATGACGTGGCAGCCGAGCTTGGCGAACATCCTGGCGAGCAGTCTCGCCTTGGCGGCATCGTGGCCGGCGCCGGTGCCGGCGATCACGAAGGCGAGCGGCGCTGGTCCGTGCTGCGCCAGGAAGCCGAAGCGGAGGCGGCTCGTGTACCAGAACAGGTCGGGGATCCGGCGCTCCGGAAACACGACGAGCTCGCGGTTCTGCAGCGTGACCTGCGGCAGATCCGCCCTATAGGCCTCGGGCGTGCCGACGACCGTCGCCACGAACGGGTTCGGGAACGGAAAATCGTATCCCTGGGCGGCGCCGGCCCCGACCGGCAGGGCGAACGCCAGCGCCAGCAGCATCAGCAACCCACGTGTCATCGGACGTGCCCTCGTGTCCCGGGAAAGCGGGGCGCTCGCGGTCATGCGCGAGACCGGTTGTTTCGGGCTGAGCTTCAGGAGCAAGGAGGTCGACGGCGAGCCGGCGAGGCTCTCGATGCCATCACGGGTCGCTCGCGAGACCGCGTGCCGCACAGGTCCGGCCGGGCCCGGCGATCGTGCGACCGGAGAGGGCACCCGAGCTGGCTCGAGGCTGAAGCATGGCGGGCCGATCTGCCTGGCTTGAGGGCGTTCGGGCGAATTTGCGGCAGATCATGCTCCCGCGGTCAGTCCGGGTCAAACGGGAGATGCGAGACGAGCGCCGGTCCTGGGCGTGCCGTCATTGTCGGCCATTTCGGGCTTGGGCGAATGTCCGCTCTTCTCGATCGTTACGAGCGCGCGCCTACGCCTGTCTGCCTTGCCACCACGCAAGACAGGCCCGGGCCAGCGCCTCGGTCGCGTCGATGCAGCCCGGCAGCGGGGCGGCGGGGAGGGCAAGCGGCAGCTCGGTGCAGGCGAGAAGCACGTGAGCGGCGCCCGCGGCGTTCAGGTGCGCGAGCGCGCGGGCCAGCAGCGGGGCGGCCTCGGCGGCGCGGCCCTGCTTGATGAGCGCGATCGCCGGCAGGACGTTTTTCTCTATGATCGCGGGCGCCGGGATCAGCGGCGGGTGGCCGGCGGCGGCGAGGCGCTGCTGGTAGAGGCCGGCCTTCAGCGTCGCCTCGGTCGCGAGCAGGCCGAGGGGGCCGGGCGGCACGTCCAGGCGGGCGAGCTCGGCCAGCGTCGCGTCGACAATGGAAAGAATCGGCCGCGCGGTCGCGGCCGCGAGCTCGGGATACCAGTGGTGCGCGGTGTGGCAGGGGATCGCGATCGCCTGGGCGCCCGCGCGCTCGAGCGTGCGCAGGCCGGCCAGCAGCGCCGGCAAGGGCGAGGGGCCGCTGCCGGCGACGATCGGGCCGACCCGGTCGGGGACGCGCGGGTCGGAGATCACGATCAGCGGCAGGTGGTCCTGATCGCGCCGGGCCGGGTTCAGCCGGATCAGCTTGGCCAGGAAGTCGACGGTCGCGGCCGGCCCCATGCCGCCCAGCACCCCCAGCATGTTTTCCTCCGCTCGCAGGGTCGGCGGCGATTTTAGGGCGCGCAGCGCTGCGCGCGAAGGCTACCTGCGCCGCGCCTCGATCCGGCGGACGAGGTCGGAAAGCAGGCGCTTGTAGAGCTCGTCCTTGAGCACCGCGTCCTCGACCCCGATGTCGAGGTTCGGGTTGTCGTTGACCTCGATCACCACGAGACGGCCGTTGGCCTGCTTGATGTCGACGCCGTAGAGGCCGTCGCCGATCAGCGATGCGGCGCGGCAGCCGAGGTCGGTGACCTCCGGCGGCGCCTCGTCCACCGCCCAGGTCTTGAAGGTGCCCTCGCGGATCCGGCCGTCGGCCTCGTGCTTGACGATCTGCCAGTGGTTCTTGGGCATGAAGTACTGGCAGACGTAGAGCGGCTCGCGGTTGAGCACGCCGACCCGCCAGTCGAACTGGGTCGGCACGTATTCCTGGGCCAGGATCAGGTCGGAATCCTCGAGCAGCTCGCCGGCGCGCTCTTTCAGCTCGGCCTCGTTGTTGACCTTGAAGACCCCGAGCGAGAACGAGCCGTCGGGCACCTTCAGCACGAGCGGGAAGCCGAGCTGGTCGCCGATCGCCTTCAGATGGCGGCGGTCCAGGACCATGGTCTTGGGCGTCGGCAGGCCGTTGGCCGCCAGCAGCTCGGCCAGATAGACCTTGTTGGTGCAGCGCACGATCGAGGTCGGGTCGTCGATCACCGGCAGGCCCTCGCGCTCGGCCTTGCGCGCGAACCGGTAGGTGTGATTGTTGAGCGCGGTGGTCTCGCGGATGAACAGCGCGTCGAACTCGCCGAGCCGGAGGAAGTCCTGGCGCCGGATCGGCTCGACCTCGAGGCCCATCTGGGCGCCGACCTTCACCAGCCGCTCGATCGTCGCAGGCTTGGACGGCGGCAGCTTGTCCTGCGCGTTGCAGAGCACCGCGATGCTGTAGCGCGGCAAGGGCTGCGCCGGCAACGCCCGCCAGGGCACCTTCAGATAGGTCGCGAGCGCTGAATTGAACCAGGCCGCCTGGTCCTCCTCGAGCTCGGCCGGGGACAGCGGCCGGACCGAGCGGATGCGCAAACCGCCGTTGCGCGCCGGCCGGATCGTGATCGCGAGCAGCGGGTGCCGGAAGCGGTCGAACGCCGCCCGCGCCAGATCGCGGAAGCGGGGATCCTCGGTCCGGCCGAACGCGACCAGCAGCCGGATCGGCTCGGCCGGCGCATCGGGCAGGCGGGCCAGCCGCTTGGTGAGCACCGCGTCGAGCTCGGGCAGCGCGAAGCGGTAGAGCGACTTGCGGCCGAGATCGAGGATCGTCCGCACCGAGGGGATCACCTTGTGGCCGCGCGCCTCGGCGAGCAGCGAGGCGTAGTAGCCGGTGCCGAGATAGACGCAGTCGCGGCTGAGGTTGATCACCCGCACCGAGCGGCCGCGGAAATGGTCGGGCCGCGTGATGTAGATGCGCGGCAGCCAGACCATCGGGCCCAGCGCCTCGGGGAAGGCAGACGGCGGCAGCTCGCTGAGGACGGCTTGCATCAGCGCGGGGCGTCGCGCCTGCTCAGGATCACCGCGGCGCGGAGTTTGGACCGGCCGTACTTGGCCATCAGCTCGAATTCCCGCCGCAGGATCGGAATGCTGACCCGATCGATGCTGGTGACATGGGCAGCAGAGATATAAGGATCATGAGCGTATATGAAACGTTGATCGCAGCCCGAGACGATGATCCAGTGGGGCTCCTTGTCGCCGTAGATCCGGTACTGGCTGATCAGCACGAGCGCGATCGCGCCGGCGGCGATCCGCTCGCTGAGCTCGTCGACCGAGAGCGGATGCAGATAGACCTTGACGTCGCTGCGCTTGAGCTCGTCGAGGAAGTCCTCGTGGACCAGGCGGATCACTGCCTTCTTGTCGGGATCGCGCACCGTGTCGAGGAACGGCGGCCCCTCGTCGTTGAGGAACAGCTCGACGTCGAAGCCGCGCCGCCAAGCCGCCAGCGCCAAGCCATGCGGGCCGCAGCCGCCGTGGCCAGAGGTCATGAAGATCATCGTGGATTCGCGCCAGAGCCGCAGCTCGAGCCGGCGATCGAGGCGCAGCCGCTTGTCGAGCGCCTTCATCGCCATCATCAGCGCCGCCGGGCCGCAGGTGAACTCGAGCGTCTGGCGGTAGTGCGGCACCCGCCAGGCGACCGGCTGCAACCGCGGCACGAGCGCGTGCGCCATGCGCAAGGCGTCGCTGTCGTCCTCGTAGTAGGCGCGGTAGACGCCGAAGTCGACGTAGCCGGCGCTGCGATAGAGCGCGACCGCGGGTTCGTTGTTCGGATTGACCTCGAGCCGCATGACCGCGGCGCCGCCGTCGAGCGCCGCCGCCTCGGCGGCGTGCAGCAGCGTCCGGCCGAGGCCCCGGCCCTGATGCTCGGGCGCCACCGCCATCGAGTAGAGCCGCGCCAGCGCGGTGCGGCCGTGGAACAGCACCAGAGAATAGCCGAGCAGCCGGCCGTGCTCCTCGGCGACCAGGCACGCGGCGGTATCGCTGGCCAGAAAATGGCGGAAGCTGCGCCGCGACAGGCGGTCGTACTCGAAGCAGCGCTGCTCGATCTCGACCAGCGCCTCGAGGTCGTCGGCGACCGCCGGGCGGATCAGCCAGGCCGGCGCCGGCACGACGCGGCGGGGCGTGCTCTGGACCTCGGGCAGCGCGGTCATCGGAGCGGGTATGGAGCCGGAGGAGGGAGGGCGCTCATCGCGCCTAGATATAATCACCGCGCCGGACCGGGAGAAGACGGGAGAGCGGGTTCATGAGCCCTGCGCCGGCGAGCCCGATGGAGCGGGCGCTGGCCGAGGCGGAGGCGGCGGCCGCGCGTGGCGAGGTGCCGGTCGGCGCCGTGCTGCTGGCCGCAGACGGCGAAATGCTGGCGGCCGCCGGCAACCGCGTCGAGGAGCTCTCCGACCCGACCGCGCACGCCGAGCTGCTGGCGATCCGCGAGGCGGCCGCGCGCGCGGGCGCGCCGCGGCTGGTCGGTGCCGACCTCTACGTCACGCTCGAGCCCTGCCCGATGTGCGCCCAGGCGATCAGCTTCGCGCGCATCCGCCGTCTGTATTACGGCGCCGCCGATCCCAAGGGCGGCGGCGTCGTGCACGGGCCCAGGATCTTCGAAAGCTCCTCCTGCCATCATGCGCCCGAGGTCTACGGCGGGATCGGCGAGCGCCAGGCGGCCACGCTGCTGCGCGCCTTCTTCCGCGCGCGCCGGGCGCCGTCAAGGACCGCCCGCTAGCCGCCGGGGGCGCCCTGGGTGTTGACGTAGAGCGCGTAGAGCGAGCGGCTCGCGGCCATGAACAGGCGGTTGCGCTTGAGCCCGCCGAAGCAGACGTTGGCGCAGCGCTCCGGCAGCGCGATCCGGCCGATCCTGGCGCCGTCGGGCGCGAAGATCAGCACGCCGTCGAGCGCCTCGCTGCCCATGCCCCAGCCGCACCAGAGATTGCCGTCGACATCGCAGCGCATGCCGTCCGGCGTGCCGCCCTCGGCATCGATCAGCACGCGCTTGTTCGTGATCGCCCGGCCGTTGGCGGCGACGTCGAAGGCCAGGATCTTCCGGTTGGGAACGCCGCGCGACTCGACCACGTAAAGGAGCC
>DATAOG010000140.1:0-3704 GCA_036265855.1 Geminicoccaceae bacterium
CGCGGGCGGGCTTTGCCATTCCGTCTGCGCGCAAGCGCCTGGTCGCCGTCGCGAAGCCGGTGGCGCGGGCTGGGACAGGGAGAATCCAGGCGATGGACAGACTGCTGGCCATCGAGGGGCTGGTCAAGCACTTCGGGCCGATCGTCGCGGTCGACGGCGTGAGCTTCGCGGTCGAGCGCGGCGAGGTCCTGGGCTTCCTCGGGCCGAACGGCGCCGGCAAGTCGACCACGATGCGCATGATCACGGGCTACCTCGCCCCTGACGCCGGCCGGGTCGAGGTCTGCGGCATCGAGCTCGCCCTGGATCCGATCGAGGTCCGCCGCCGGATCGGCTATTTGCCCGAAGGCGCGCCCGCCTACGGCGACATGCGGCCCGCGGCCCTGCTGGACTTCGTCGCCAAGCTCCGGCGCTATCCAGCCGCCGAGCGCCGGCAGCGGGTCGAGGCGTTGATCGACCGGCTTGAGCTCAACGGCGTGCTCGAGCAGCCGATCGAGACCCTGTCCAAGGGCTTCAAGCGCCGGGTCGGGCTCGCGGTGGCGCTGCTCCACGACCCCGAGGTCCTGATCTTGGACGAGCCGACCGACGGCCTCGATCCGAACCAGAAGCACCACGTCCGCACGCTGCTCGCCGACATGGCCAAGGATAAGGCGATCATCATCTCGACCCACATCCTGGAAGAGGTCGACGCGCTCTGCACGCGCGCGATCGTGATCGCCAAGGGCAAGATCGTGGCCGACGCCAAACCCGCCGAGCTCGAGGCGCGCTCGAGCTATCACCATGCGGTGACGCTCCGGCTGCCGGCGAGCCAGGTCGGGCCAGCGACGGGTGTGCTCGAGACGGTCGAAGGCGTGATCCGGGTCGAGGCGAGCGATCTCGGCGGCGGCGTCGGCCAGCTGCTCGCCTTTCCGCGCGCCGAGGCGGACATCCTGGACCCGGTCTGCCGGGCGGTCGAGCGCGCCGGGCTCGCGGTCAACGAGGTCTACGTCGAGCGCGGCCGGCTGGACGAGGTCTTCCGCCAGCTGACCCAGGCCGCGGCCTGAGGCGGAGGAGACAACGGATGAACGCGATCCTCACGATCGGGCGGCGCGAGCTCGCGGCCTACTTCGCCTCGCCGCTCGCCTACGTCTTCATCATCATCTTCCTAGCGCTGGCCGGCGGGCTGACCTTCTATCTCGGCGCCTGGCTCGAGCGCGGCCAGGCGGACCTCCAGGGCTTCTTCAACTGGCATCCCTGGCTCTATCTGTTCCTCGTGCCGGCGGTCGGCATGCGGCTTTGGGCCGAGGAGCGCAAGACCGGCACGATCGAGTTCCTGATGACCCAGCCGGTGACCACGCTCCAGGCGGTGCTCGGCAAGTTCCTGGCGGCCTGGCTGTTCGTCGGCATCGCGCTCGTGCTGACCTTCCCGCTCTGGCTCACGGTCAACTATCTCGGCAACCCCGACAACGGCGTGATCCTGGCCGGCTACATCGGCAGCTGGCTGATGGCGGGCGGGCTGCTCGCGATCAGTGCGGCGGTCTCGGCGCTGAGCAAGAACCAGGTGATCGCCTTCGTGCTGGCGGCCGCGATCTGCTTTCTGTTCCTGATGAGCGGGCTCGAGATGGTGCAGGCGTTCTTCCGCGCCTGGGCGCCCGCGGCGCTGGTCCAGACGATCGCGGGCCTGAGCCTTCTGACGAGCTTCGAGGGCATCACGCAGGGCGTGATCGATCTGCGCGACCTCGTGCTGTTCGGTTCGCTGATCGTGGTCGCGCTGTTCATCAACGTCACGCTGATCGAGCTCAACAAGGGCAGCTGAGCCATGGCCAAGCCCCCCTCCGCGAGTGCCGGACCGGCGGCGACAGCGCCCGGTCGGGCGCGACGCTTCGATCGCCGCCGGCTCGGCTTTGCCGGCATCGGGCTGGCCGTGGTCCTGTTCCTCGCGGTCAACCTTCTGGCCGGCGCCTATCTGACCTCGACCCGGATCGACCTGACCCAGGATCGGCTGTTCACGCTGTCCGACGGCACCAAGCAGGTGCTGGCTTCGATCCAGGAGCCGATCGATCTCAGGCTCTACTACACCAAGCAGCTCGACGAGCTCGGTCCCTATTTCACCGGCCACGCGCAGCGGGTCGAGGAGCTGCTGGCGACCTACCGCCGGCTGGCGCACGGCAAGCTCCGGATCGAACGTCTCGACCCGGCGCCGTTCTCGCCCGAGGAGGATCTTGCGGTCGCCGAGGGCCTGGAGGGCCTGCCGATCAAAGAGGACGGCACGCTCGCCTATTTCGGGCTGACCGGACGCAACTCGACCGACGACACCCAGGCGATCCGCTACCTGGCGCCCGAGCGCGCCAACTTCCTCGAATATGATCTCACCCGGATGATCAATGATCTGGCCCATCCCGAGAAGCCGGTGGTCGCGATCCTGGGCGATCTGCAGCTGATGGGCAGCCAGTTCAATCAGTAC
This sequence comes from Geminicoccaceae bacterium, assembly GCA_036265855.1. GTDB lineage: Bacteria > Pseudomonadota > Alphaproteobacteria > Geminicoccales > Geminicoccaceae > DATAOG01. The sequence continues at coordinate 2,441 of DATAOG010000140.1, forward strand.
CAGCCGTGGAAGGTCCTGGACTCGATGTTCCAGGCGTTCGATGTCCGTTTTCTCGGCGGCAAGCAGAACAAGATCGATGACGACGTGAAAGTCTTGATGCTCGCCCAGCCCCAGAATGTCGATCCGGCGACGCTCTATGCGATCGATCAGTTCGTGATGCGCGGCGGCCGCGTGCTGGCCTTCATCGATCCGCTCGCCGAGGCGATGGCGGCCGGCGGCGGCATGAACCCGATGGAGAACCCCGAGGGCGACGCGGTCAAGGCGATGGAGCCTTTGCTCGCCGCCTGGGGCGTCTCGATCCCGGACGGCAAGGTGATCGGCGACCGGGCGACGGCGCAGCGGGTCACCGCCCGGCTCCGCGGCCGCCAGATCGTGGTCGATTACCTGCCCTGGCTGGCGCTTGGCCAGGAGTCGCTGGCGGCCAACGACGTCGTCACCGGCCAGCTGAAGCGGCTGCACCTGAACTCGGTCGGCTCGATCCAGAAGCGCGACGGCGCGACCACGACGATCGAGCCGTTGGTCGTCTCGAGCCCGCTCGCCGAGCAGATCGATGCCGACCAGATCAAGACCGACCCCGATCCCGCCAAGCTGATCGCCGACTTCGTCGCCGCCGGCAAGCCGTTCACGCTCGCCGCGCGGGTCACCGGACCGGTCAAGACCGCGTTCCCCAAGGGGCCGCCCGAAGGGGTCAAGGCTGACGCGCCGCAGATCAAGGAATCCAAGCAGCCGCTCAACCTGATCCTGGTCGCCGACGCCGACCTGCTCGCCGATGCGACCTGGGTGCGCTCGCAGACGCTGTTGGGGCAAGACGTCGACGTGCCGATCGCCAACAACGGCGACTTCGCCGTCAACGCGCTCGACAACCTGAGCGGCAGCCAGGGGCTGATCAGCCTGCGCGGGCGCGGCCTGACCGACCGGCCGTTCGAGGTCGTGCGCACGATGGAGCGCGATGCCGAGGACAAGTTCCGCGCCAAGGAGCAGGAGCTGCAGGCCAAGATCGACGAGACCCAGAAGAAGATCCGCTCGCTTCAGGACCAGGAGCAGCAGAGCGGGGTGATCCTGACCGCGGCCCAGCAGCAGGAGATCGACAACTTCCGCGGCGACATGGTCACGCTGCGCCAGGAGCTGCGCGGGGTGCAGCGCTCGCTGCGCGAGAACGTCGAGCAGCTGTCGACTTGGGTCAAGATCATCAACATTTGGGCCGTGCCGGTGCTGATCGCGCTGGCCGCGCTGGCGCTCGCGGTCTACCGCCGCCTGCGGATCT
>DATAOG010000141.1:0-1861 GCA_036265855.1 Geminicoccaceae bacterium
CGTGCGGACGGGCGCGAGACCTTGCACGCCCTGCCGCTGACGATCACGCTGGACGGCGGCCAGCCGCTGCGCGATCCGCGCGGCATGATCGGAAACCAGCTGCGGGTCGAGGCGCACCTGGTCCAGGTCGCCGCGGCGCCGCTGCACAATCTAGTTGCCGCCGTCGAGCGCTGCCATCTCGAGGTTCAGGCGGTGGTTGCGGGTCCCTACGCCGCCGGCCTCGGCAGCCTCAGCGAGGACGAGCTCACTCTCGGCGCCCTCACGCTCGATCTGGGCGGGGGCGTCACCGGGATCGCGAGATTCGCCGAAGGCCGCCTTCAAGAGATCCATACCGTACCGCTCGGCGGCAGCCACGTGACCCGGGATCTCGCGTTCGGGCTGTCGACCGGCTGGCCGCAGGCCGAGCGGCTGAAGACCCTCTACGGCAGCGTGCTCTCCCGTGCCGGCGATATCCGCCAGCAGCTCGAGGTGCCGGGTCTTGGCGATCCTGCGGACCCGCCGCGCCAGATCGTGTCGCGGTCCCGCCTCACCGAGATCATCCGCCCGCGGGCGGAGGAGATCCTGCACCTGGTGCGCGCGCGGCTCGCGGACGACCAGCTGCCGGTGCTTGGCCGCCGGCTCGTGCTGACCGGCGGCGGCAGCATGCTCGAGGGGATGGTCGAGCTGACCGAGGAAGTGTTCGGCATGCCGGCCCGCTTGGGGGGTGCCCGTCCGCTCGAGGGCTCGCTGGAGGCTGCCGGCCTGCCCGGCGGCACGACCGCCGCGGGCCTGCTGCGCTGGGCCAGCGAGGATGATGGCGGCTTGACCTTCTGGTCACTTCGCCCCAACCGGGTCATGACCGTTCGGCTGGCAAAGATCAGCCAATGGTTGCGAGAGAACTTTTGAGCACAGAGCCAACAAAGGCCGGCTCAGGAGCAGGGGTTCCAGGCTTGGGACCGCAACGGAGGAGGATGTGTAACAATGACAATCAACTTGAGTATGCCGGTGACCCATGAACTGCGACCCCGGATCACCGTGGTCGGGGTCGGGGGTGCCGGTACCAATGCGGTGAACAACATGATCACCGCGCATCTCGAAGGGGTCGAGTTCGTCGCCTGCAATACCGATGCGCAGTCGCTCGCGCATTCCTTGACCGAGCGCCGGATCCAGCTCGGCACGTCGATCACCCAGGGCCTCGGAGCCGGCGCGCGACCGGAGATCGGCCGGGCGGCCGCCGAGGAGGCGATCGACGAGATGCTCGACCAGCTCCAGGGCAGCCATATGGTGTTCATCACCGCCGGTATGGGCGGCGGCACCGGCACCGGCGCGGCGCCGGTGATCGCGCGCGCGGTGCGCGAGCAGGGAATCCTGACGGTCGGCGTCGTCACCAAGCCTTTCCACTTCGAGGGCGCGCACCGGATGCGGGTCGCCGAGGCCGGGCTCAACGAGCTGCAGCAGTACGTCGACACGCTGATCGTGATCCCGAACCAGAACCTGTTCCGGATCGCCAACGAGCGGACCACCTTCGCGGAGGCGTTCAAGCTCGCCGACAACGTGCTCCACATGGGCGTGCGCGGGGTCACCGACCTGATGGTGATGCCGGGCCTGATCAACCTCGACTTCGCGGATATCCGAACCGTGATGAGCGAGATGGGCAAGGCGATGATGGGCACCGGCGAGGGCTCGGGCGAGCGCCGGGCGATCGAGGCCGCCGAGGCCGCGATCTCTAACCCGCTGCTCGACGAGGTCTCGATGCGCGGCGCTCGCGGGGTCCTGATCAACATCACCGGCGGCCCGGACATGACGCTGTTCGAGGTCGACGAGGCCGCCAACCGGATCAAGGAAGAGGTCGATCCGGACGCCAACATCATCGTCGGATCGA
>DATAOG010000142.1:0-2209 GCA_036265855.1 Geminicoccaceae bacterium
CGATGCCGGAGCCGATCAGCACGCCGGTGCGCGTGCGGCCGGCCTCGTCCTTGGGCTGCCAGCCGGCGTCCCGGACTGCATCACTCGCGGCCGCGAGCCCGTAGATGATGAACAGATCGTTCTTGCGGGCGTCCTTGGGCGCGACCACCTCGTCGATCCGGAAGGCGCCCTCGCCCTCGGTCGGCACCATGCCAGCGATCTTGGCCGGCAGGTCATCGACGACGAAGCGGTCGATCCGGCGGATGCCGCTTCGGCCTTCGATCAGCCGGCGCCAGACCACGTCGACGCCGCACCCCAAAGGCGTGACCAGCCCGATGCCGGTGACGACCACCCGTCTCATGTCGACCGACGGTCGTGCCGCCGAAGCATCCGCCCCCCTATGGCGCCATGCCGCTCAGGTATGCTGCTCGATATAGTTGATCGCGTCCTTGATGGTCAGAATTTTCTCGGCCGCTTCGTCCGGAATTTCGCAACCGAACTCTTCCTCGAACGCCATCACCAGCTCGACGGTGTCGAGGCTGTCGGCGCCGAGATCGTCGACGAAGCTGGCGTTGTCGGTCACCTTGCTCTCGTCGACTCCAAGATGCTCGACCACGATCTTTTTGACGCGCTCGGCAGTGTCGCTCATCGGGAAAGTTCCTCGGTTGCTTTGGCCAGACTCGACGGGTTTCCAGCTGCGGCCGCCGACGTGACCGACTTTGCGCCGCGTCGTTTCCTATCACAGTCCCGCCAAGGTTGCCTAGGCGTTAACGCCTCCGACCGGGGGTAAGGTTCCAACGGGCTCGCGCTCAGACCATGGCCATGCCGCCGTTGACGTGCACGGTCTGGCCGGTCACGTAGCCGGCTTCGATGCTCGCCAGATAGCCCGCGGCCGCGGCCACGTCGGCGCCGCTGCCGAGCCGTCCGGTCGGGATCTGCTGCAGCAGCCGCGCGCGCTGCTCCGCGCCCAGCGCCGCGGTCATCGGGGTCTCGATGAACCCGGGCGCGATGCAGTTGACCGTGATCCTGCGCGCGGCGACCTCGGCCGCGAGCGCCTTGCTCATGCCGATCATGCCGGCCTTGGCGGCGGCATAGTTGGCCTGGCCAGGGTTGCCGGTGACGGCGACGATCGAGGTGATGCTGATGATCCGCCCGAAGCGGCGCTTGAGCATGCCGCGGAGCGCGCTGCGGATCAGGCGAAAACCGGCGGTCAGGTCGACCTCGAGCACGATCTGCCAGTCCTCGTCCTTGAGCCTGAGCGCGAGATTGTCCCGGGTCAGGCCGGCGTTGTTGACGAGGATGTCGAGCGCGCCCTGCTGCTCGACCGCCTTGACCAGCCGGTCCGGCGCGTCGGGCTCGACCAGATCGACGCGCTCGATGGCGACCCGGTCGCCGAGCTCGCCCGCCAGCTGCTCGAGCGCCTCCAGCCGCCGCCCGGTCAGGACCACGCGGGCACCCTGAGCGTGGAGCTGGCGCGCGATCGCCCCGCCGATGCCGCCCGAGGCGCCGGTCACGAGCGCGGTCCGGCCGGACAGATCGAACATCAGGCGTCTCTCCCCGTCTGCTCAGCCAGCGCCGGCGGTCGCAAGATAGGCGTCGATCTCCTCGGGCGCGCCGAGCGCGAGCGGGTCCGCGTCCTTAAGGGTCCGCTTGGTCAGGCCGGACAGCACGCGGCCGGCGCCGAGCTCGAGCGTCGTGCGGACGCCGCGCCCGGCGATCGTCAGCAGGCATTCGCGCCAGCGCACCCGCGCGGTCACCTGTTCGACCAGCAGGCCCGAGATCCTCGCCGGGTCGCGCTCGGCGGCGGCGCTGACGTTGCTGATCAGCGGCACCGCCGGCGCGGCGAGCCTGACCTCGGCCAGCGCCGCGCGCAGCGCGTCCGCGGCCGGCGCCAGCAGCCGGCAGTGGAACGGCGCGCTGACCGCGAGCAGCATGGCCCGGCCGCCCTTCGCCTTGGCGAGGCCTGCGGCCTGCTCGACCGCGGCGCGGGCGCCGCTCAGCACGACCTGGCCGGGCGCGTTGTCGTTGGCGACGTCGCACGCGCCGGCGGCGCTGGCCTCGAGCGCGAGCGCCTCGACCGCCTCGAGCTCCAGGCCCAGGATCGCGGCCATCGCGCCCTCGCCGACCGGCACCGCCGTCTGCATCGCCTGGCCGCGCAGGCGCAGCAGGCGCGCCGCGTCCTCGAGCTCGAGGCTGCCGGCGGCGGCGAGCGCCGAATATTCGCCGAGCG
>DATAOG010000143.1:0-4028 GCA_036265855.1 Geminicoccaceae bacterium
CGGCGTCCAGAATCACCCGTCCCTGCTGCTGGTAGACGCCCAGATAGTTCTTCAGCTCGTTGAAGCTTTCGCGTGAGACTGCCCGAACCATCGCGTGTCGTTCCGCCCTCAGTTCAAGGTCGCTGGGTTCTTGGGGCTGCATCGCGTGTCGATGATCACCGGCACCACGCCGGCCGGCAGACCGCGCGGGATCTGCTGCGCGAAGCTCGCGAAGCGATCGGCCTGCATGCTCAGGTCTTCGGTGGCGAAGCTGACGCGGATCAGGTCGCCCGGCGCGAGCGTGCCGGCCGGCAGTGCGAACCATCCCCGCGCCGGATCGATCACGATCCGACCCGGCGGGACCGGGGCGCCGAGGTCCTCGAGCGACCGCAGCTCGGCCGGCAGCGTGGCGCAAAAATCGGTGCCGTTACGGAAGATGCGCCAGCCACGCGCGCCGCCGTGATAATCAGCGATCGCACGGCCGAGCCGCAGGGCAACCGAGATCGGAGTGCCGTCGAACCCGTCGCGCAGCGGCAGCGCTCCGCCGCCCGGGGCGAACACAAACGCCTCGGGCCCGAGGGCGAACGGGGTTGCGTCCTCGATCGGAACCGCCGGCGCGAGCAGATAATCGACCCGGACCTCCTCGGCCTTCGCGTCGATCGCCGTCAGATCCAGAATGAAGCGGCCGAGCTGTGGATCGACCGCCAGGTCGGTCGGTGCTAGCGCCACCGCCGTCCCGTCCGGGTGCCTGGGCTGGAGCAGATCGGACAAGTCCGCCGCCCGGACGGTCAGCGGCGGGCGAAACGCCGGATCGCTGATGCTGACATCCTTGACCCGGATGGTGAAGCCGCGCGCCTGACCGCAGAACTCCGCCTCGTGCCCGATCAGCTTGCCGCGGGTGAGCGGCGCGCCATCGAAGCCGTCCATCAACTGCAACGTCACCCCCGTCGCGCCCTCGGCCAGCGTGAGTGGCCGGTTGTCGAAGCTGAAGCGCCCGCTTTCGGTCCCGGGCGGCAGCGCATTCGGCCGCTGATTGGCGATGATCCGGCCCGGGCTGAAGAAAAAGCCGTGGTTGTCGAAATGCTTCTGCCCGATCCGATCGCTGACGCGACGTGCCGCCCTGAGGTCGGCCGTATAGGGTGCCGGGTCGTCGGCGCGCCCGAGCCGGGACATGCGCAAAGGGCGGCTGATGTCGAAGGCCTGGGTCGGAATCGATACCGGCTGCAACGCGCTGTAGGTCGCGCGCAGATTGCCGGCCTGAGGCAGCGGGCTTGCGATCAGGAATCGGCCGAGTTCCGGGTCGATCGCCAGCTGATGGTCGTGAAGGACGAGCGCAGCGCCGGCGGGCGTCAACGGGGTGGCGAAGTCGGTCAGATCTGCCGCGAGCGCGGCGTAGGGAACCCCGGCCGCCGGTGCGAACAGGTCTTCACCCCGCTCCTCGATCGTGAAGCGACCTTCGATTCCGGCATATTCGGCTTCCCGGCCGGCAAGTGCTGCGCGCGTGATCGGCCGCCCGGTCAGCGCATCGAACAATGGCTGCAGGGCGCAATCGGCGCGCACACAGAACCGGCCGCTGCCAGGCGGCGCTTCGCCGGCCGGCTGGTCGCGCAGCAGCACGACGGGATTCAGCGTTTCGACGAAGGGCGCCCGCGCCACATTCGCCGAGAAGTCGACCAGCGTGACCGGCCAGCCGGTCAGGTCCTGGGCCAAACGCGCCAGCGGGTCGCGCAGGCCCTTCGCGCGATAGAAGCGGATCGCGTCCGCAACCTGAGCCCGCTGGGCGCGTGCCGGCAGGGCTGAGTCGACCTCGACCCCGACCAGGCCGCCGATCAGGGGGATCAGCTCGACGCGGGCTTCCTCGATGAACAGATCCCCGTAGAGCTGGGCGATACTGGCGTCGAGCTCGGTAAGCGGCGTCGCGGCGATCTCGAGGAAGCGCCGCAGATCGCCGCCGGTATCCTGATCGCGATAGACGCCCGGCAGATAGGCGTAGAGCAGCGCGGCGAAGTCGACGCTCACGGCCCACCCCCGAACAGGTTGATGGCGAGCGTGCCCTGGTAGGCGAGCTCGTGCTCGCCGATCGCCACATCTGCGAACTCGCAGCCCTCGATCGCTGCCGGCTCGCCAGTGCGCGCCAGCCGTTTGAGGAGTGCATAAGCGACCCCCGGTACCGGGTACAGCACCGCGAACACCTCGCCGACCCGTACCGGCTGACCGAAGTCCTGCCGCGCGAAGCTCAGCAGGTCCCGCAGCACCTGTTGGACCGCATCCTGCACCTGAGCGCGGCTAGCGTCCGCCTTGAGATGGACCTCGACCGTGATGTCGACCGGCACGTACACCGGGTCGAGCACGTCGACGCCCGCCATTCGGTTCACCGGCATCTGCGCTTCGAGGTGCGCCTTGAGCGTCTCCTTGAGCTCGCCGGCAGCCGGCGGCGGCGGGATGGTCTGTGGTGCCTCGGGCGCGATGAACACCTGCACGACCTTATAGCCGCCCCGCAAGCCGACCCGAGCGCTTGCCTTGCCGACTCCCGGGAAGCCCTCCGCCAGCAGCTCGTAGTCCTCGAGCGTGACCGCCCGCTCCTGGGCGATCACCGAGCCCGGCCCGGAGATCTTTGCTTCCTCGGTCGACTCCCGATCGGCGCCGCCCTCGGCCGCAAACGGATTGCTGATCGCGGCGATCTCGGGCACGGTCGTGAGGAACACGCTCAGCGTGTCGGCGCCGGCATTGCCCCGGACACCGAGACCGATGCGGTAGATCGCGGCGATCTCGGCGCCGGCCGGCGGCACCGCGCCGTGCTTGCCGTCGCCGAACCGCACGCTCGCCCGGTCATCCTCGTCGATGCTGATCGCATAGTGCGGATCGGAGGCCGTGCTCTCGAACAGGCCCTCGACCTGCTCCCATAAGGATCCGTTGACCCGGAGCTCGAGCTCCGCGCGCGCGCGCCGAGCCCGGGTCGGGGTCGGTCCCAGAAGGTGTGTGAGCGGTTTGCGTGACAGCGTGAACCGCTGGCCGGGCGTGCCATCGCTCACGACAGTCGGCTCGTCCGCGATCGTCTCGCCATGACTTGCCGCGACGTTGTTGCCCTTGAGCTTGGTCGACTCGGGCGCGAAGGGCTCGGGCAGGGGCGGCAGCCAGCGGATCTCGTCCTGCTCTGCGTCGAGCGCGCGCACCTCGATCACCTGCAGCAGCGGCGAGCGCCGGAGCAGGGGAGGCGCGTCCGGCAACGTCGTGGTCTGCTCGAAATAGATCGCGTGGCCCTCGGCCAGCGCATGCCGGCTCCGCTTCAGCGTCAGCGCGGTGCTGCCGGCCGGGATCGCGGCCAGTGCGCTAAGCTCGATCGCGTTGTTGCGCAGCTGGAGCGCGAACGAGGTCGTGATCTCGAACACCACGTCCGCTTCGCCGGGCCGGCCCGCGGTCTTGAGCCTGTAAGGCAGGTTTGCGCCGTCGACCACCACGTCCGCGGTGACATCGAAGTGAACGTAGGTCGTGGCGGCGAGGCCGGGGTCCATCTGGTAGCCGATCAGCCGCAGCAGCTCGCCCACGGAGCGCCGCTGCTTGGCCGTCGCCAGGTAAGCCTCGTTGGCGACCCGGTCCTGGTAGTAGCTGAGAATGTCGGCGACATACCCGAACAGCTCGATCAGCACGACGCCGAAGTCGCTCTCGCTCCGGTCCTTCCAGGCCGGCAGGCGCAGTGTGATCTGATCGAGCATGGCCTGCCGGAAGCCGGCATAGTCCTTGGTCACGTAGTCGATCACCGGCTGGCGCCCGACCGTGACGATCCGGGGCGGCTCGGGCGCTGCCATGTCAGGCTCCGGCGCCGGTCACGTCGGCGGGCTGCGCCGGCAGGGCGCCGTTGCCGGACGGTCGGCTCGCGCCGGCGAGTGCGGGCGTGATTGCGAGCGGCAGCGCCGCCGCGGCGAACCGCTCCTGACCGGTAAGCCCAAGCCCGTTGCGATACGCCTCGAAGTGCTGTGTGTAGCCCTCGATCGTGAAGCTGTGGCGCACCCGGGTGACATAGTAGAGGCCGCTATAGGTCTCGCCGACCC
>DATAOG010000144.1:0-2306 GCA_036265855.1 Geminicoccaceae bacterium
GGCGCCCATGGATGTCGCGGCGTGGCTGCGTGATCTGGGGCTGGGACGGTACGAACAGGCGTTCCGGGAAAACGACATCGACGCCGAGGTCCTTAGCGACCTCACGGCCGAGGATCTGATCGGGCTCGGCGTCGCCTCGATCGGCCATCGCCGCAAGCTGCTCGCCGCCATTGCCGCCCTGCGCCCCGGCTTAATTTCGGCGACCGGCCCCGCTACCGCCGCACCCGCTGCTCTCTCCGGGAAGGCCTCACTTGCACCCGAAGCCGAGCGCCGCCAGCTCACCGTGATGTTCGTCGACCTGGTCGACTCGACCGCGCTCGCGGCGCGGCTCGATCCGGAGGAAATGGCGCATGTCCTTCGGACCTACCACAGCGCAGTGGCGGGCGCGATCACGCGGTTCGAAGGGCACGTGGCGAAGTACATGGGCGATGGTGTGCTGGCGTATTTCGGCTATCCGCGCGCCCACGAGGATGAGGCCGAACGCGCGGTCCGGGCCGGCGTCGCCGCGGTCGCGGCCGTTCACTGCCTGGGATCGGCGCATGGCGAGACGCTGGCGGCCCGGATCGGGATCGCGACCGGCCCGGTAGTTGTCGGTGAGTTGATCGGGAAGGCGCGGCGCGCGAGGAGACGGTGGTCGGCGACACGCCGAACCTCGCGGCGCGGCTGCAAACCCTGGCAGAGCCGGGCACCATAGTGATCTCCGCCCGGACCCGGGAGCTCATTGGCGGGCTGTTCGAGCTCGCCGAGCTCGGCATGCAGATCTTGAAGGGATTTCCTGTTCCGGTGCGGCCGTGGCGCGTGGTCGGAGAAGGCAGCGCCGAGAGCCGGTTCGAGGCGTTGCACGGCGCAGGACTGACGCCGCTTGTCGGTCGCGACCATGAGATCGGCCTGCTGCTCGATCACTGGGAGCGAGCCAAGGAGGGTGAAGGCCAGGTGGTTCTGCTGACGGGCGAGCCTGGCATCGGCAAGTCGCGCCTCCTGCGAGCGCTGCGCGGGCGACTTGAGAATGAGCCGCATACGCCCCTGAGCCACTACTGCTCACCGCACCACCAGACCAGCCCGCTCTATCCGGTAATCAACCTGCTGGAGCGGGCAGCGGGCTTCGCCGCGGACGATCCCGCCGCAACGAGGCTCGACAAGCTCGAGACGCTGCTTGCGCTGTCGATCGACGATGTCACCGCGGTGGTCCCGCTGCTCGCGGCCTTGCTGTCGCTCGAGACGGATGCGCGCTACCCGCCGCTCGACATGAGCCCGCATCGGCAGAAGGAGCGGACGCTTGAGGAGCTGGTCAATCAGGTTCTCGGCCTCGCAGCACGGCGGCCCGTCCTCGCCATGTACGAGGACGTGCACTGGGCAGATCCGACCTCTCTCGAGCTGCTCGATCTTCTGGTCGACCGGGTGCAAGGCGCCCCTGTGCTCGTCCTCATCACCTTCCGGCCCCAGTTCGAGCCGCCCTGGACACACTATGCCCATGTCACCGCGCTGACCCTCAGCCGCTTGAGCCGCCGGCAGGGCGCGGCCATGGTCGCGCGGCTGAGCGGCGGCAAAGCGCTACCCCCTGCGGTGCTCGACCAGATCGTCGCCAAGACGGATGGCGTCCCGCTGTTCGTCGAGGAGCTGACGCGGACCGTGCTGGAGACCAATCTGCTCCGCGATGAGGGCGATCACTACGCGCTCGCGGGGCCGCTGCCGCCGATGGCGATCCCGGCCACGCTCCAGGAGTCGCTGCTGGCCCGGCTCGACCGGCTGGCCCCGGCCCGAGAGGTCGCCCAGGTCGCGGCCGCGATTGGCCGGGACTTCTCGCATGAGCTGCTTGCGATTGCGGCGGCGCTACCGGAGAGCGAACTGCAGGCGGCGTTGGACGACCTCGTCGGCTCGGGTCTGGTGTTCCGGCGCGGGACGCCACCTCAAGCGACCTACAGCTTCAAGCATGCGCTCGTGCAGGACGCCGCCTATGCGACCCTGGTGCGTGCGACGCGCCAGCGCCTGCACGCCCGGATCGCCGCCGCGCTCGAGCAGCATTTTTCGGAGACCGTGCAGGCGCAGCCCGAACTTCTGGCCCACCATTACACGGAAGCGGGGCTGGCCGAACCGGCGATCGACTATTGGCTGAAGGCGGGACAAGCAGAGATCGCGCGCTCGGCCACCACAGAGGCGATCGCGCAACTGACCAAAGGGCTCGAGCTGATCCCTGCTCTCCCCGACGACGCCGCACGATGGCGGCGGGAACTCGAACTGCAAGTGGCCCTCGGTGTCGCCCTGATGGCTGCGAAGGGCTGGGCCGCACCGGAGGTCGGGCGGGCCAA
>DATAOG010000145.1:0-9225 GCA_036265855.1 Geminicoccaceae bacterium
TCTGCCGACTCTGCCTGAGATTACCACGTTTGATATAGTATTGAAACCGAATTCCGGGCTCAATCCGGCATCGCCTCCTATGTCTATCATGACGACTGCCATCTCGAACTTAGGAGTTATATTAGGCGTTTCAGGAGAATCGTTCTCTGGCCGGTCAATCCTTCTTGAACAAGGTGAGGACGCGGCTGGCATTGCCGATGCGGTGTCTGCAGAATGGCACCTTTTGCAACTCGATTTTCGCCCAAGCGACCCGCACCGTTGGTTGTTTCGCCTGGATGGAGTCATGATTGACTTGAAGATCACCGTTTCCGCCACGCCGGGAAACTTGCGTCCGACGCACCTGCCATATTCAAATACAAGAGTATGAGGATCGGCTCGACGGCTCGGCGCATACCCTCGGCCTCGCCCGCCGGAGTCGCCGAACCCTTCTCCCGTACGTCCCCAATACCGGCTCCGACCTGCGCTTTCGGCCCGCCCGGAACCGCGGATGTCGGTCGATCTTGGTGGGCACCGGCCGCCGATCATGTCGGGCCGCGCCGGCGCTCGCGGTGCCGCCGTGCACGTCGGGCTGGCGTCCGGACGCGAATTGGGCGAACCTTGGCGTGCCAGACCGGGATGGCCGATCCGGAGCGGAGGCGGCGGTCCGTGCTCCGTGGCGGCGGCTCCAAGGAGAGCGACGAGCATGAGCATGGGCACGATTCTGGTTCACCTCGAGGAGCACGCGGGGCTGCGCTCGGTGCTCACGACGGGGCTGCTCGCGGCGACCCGCTTTGGCGCTTACATCTCCGGGCTGCACGTGCGCCCGGGCATGCCGCGCCTGGTGCCGGTGGCACCCGAAGGCGCGTTCATCCCGGCGACCGAGATCGTCGAGGACCTGGAGCGCGCCGATCGCGAGCTCAGCCGGCGGCTGCGCGACGCCTTCGATGCGTTCATGCGCGAGCACGAGGTCCCGGTCGGGCGCGGCATGCTGGCCAGCGAGCGGCCGGTCGCCGACTGGCAAGAGGAGGTCTCGCCGGCCACCGAGGTGCTGGGCTCGCTCGGCCGCGTGTTCGACCTGATCGTGGTCGGGCGGCCGGTCTCGGGCTCGCCGGTGCCCTCGATGAGCGCGCTCGAGACGGCGCTGTTCGAGAGCGGGCGGCCGATCCTGATCGCGCCGCCTGGCGCCCCCGAGCGCCTCGGCCAGAACGTCGTGATCGCCTGGAACGGCAGCACCGAGACCGCGCGCACGATCGCGATGGCGATGCCGTTCCTCGCCCAGGCCGAGCAGGTGCTGGTGCTGAGCATCGACGAAGGCATGGTGCCCGGCCCGAGCGCGGCCGAGGTCGCGCAGAACCTGGTCCGCAACCGGATCCCCGCGCGCAGCCGGCACGCCCAGGCGGCGGGGCGGGGGACCGGCGCGGCGATCCTCGAGGAAGCCGCGGCCGCCGGCGCCGACCTCCTGCTCAAGGGCGCCTACACCCACAGCCGGCTGCGCCAGATGATCTTCGGCGGCGCCACCAGCCACATTCTGGGCGCGGCCGAGATCCCGGTGATCATGGCCAACTGAACCGCCTCCAGCCGGGGTGCAGCCGGGGCGCGACCGTGCCGCCGCCGCGGTCCGGGCGGATGCCGTTAAGGCTGCGTTAGCTCCAATCGCCTAGGGTCGGGGACATCGACGACGGTGCCACCTCAAGTCGATAGGTGCCATGCCAGCCGCCCCGTCCGGCTCGCTCGATCCCGCCGACTGGGACGCCTTCGCAGGGCTCGCCCATCGGCTCCTCGACGAAGCCATTCACCATCTCCGCACGGTCCGCGAGCGGCCGGTCTGGCAGCCGGTCCCGGACGCGGTCCGGGAGGCTTTCCGGGCCCCGCTGCCAGCGCTCGGCCAGGGCCTCGAGGCGACCGCCACGGACGCGCTGCGGTTGATCCTGCCTTATCCGACCGGCAACCTTCATCCCCGGTTCTTCGGCTGGGTGCACGGCTCGGGCACCGCGGGCGGCCTGCTCGCCGAGCTGCTGGCGGCGGCGATGAACGCCAACTGCGGCGGCCGCGACCACGGCGCGATCTACGTCGAGCGCCAGGTGATCGCGTGGTGCCGGCAGGTGTTCGGCTTCCCCGAAGGGGCGAGCGGGCTTCTGGTCAGCGGCACCTCGATGGCGACCCTGATCGGGCTCGCGGTCGCACGCCACCAGCATGCCGGCTGCGATGTCCGGGCGCACGGGGTCGCCGCGGCGCCGGCGCGGCTGGTCGGCTACGCCTCGCGCGAGGCGCACAGCAGCGTCGCGCGCGCGTTCGAGCTGCTCGGGCTCGGGCGTGAGGCGCTGCGCCCAGTCCCGACCGGACCCGACCACCGGCTCGACGTCCATAGGCTCGAGCTCGCGATCGCGACCGACCGGCGCCTGGGCTGCAAGCCGTTCTGCGTCATCGCCACCGCCGGGACCGCGAGCACCGGCGCGATCGACGATCTCGCGACCCTCGCCGATCTCGCAGCCGCGCATGGGCTCTGGCTGCACGTGGATGGCGCCTTCGGCGCGCTCGCGGCGCTCTGCCCGGAGCTGAAGCCGCGGCTCGCCGGCATCGAGCGCGCGGATTCGCTCGCCTTCGACTTTCACAAGTGGCTGCACGTGCAGTACGATGCCGGCTGCATCCTGGTCCGCCGGGGCGATCTCCATCGGGACGCGTTCGCCTTCCATGCCGATTACCTGCAACGCGCGCCGCGCGGGCTCGCCGGCGGCGAGCCCTGGCCGTGCGAGTTCGGGCCCGAGCTGTCGCGCGGCTTTCGCGCGCTCAAGGTCTGGTTCACGCTCAAGGAGCACGGCGCTGAGCGCCTCGGTCAGGCGATCCTCGCCAACTGCCGGCAGGCCCGGTATCTGGCGGCCCGGGTGCGCGAGCAGGAGCTGCTGCAGCTGATGGCGCCGGTCGCGCTGAACATCGTCTGTTTCCGGGTCTGGGCCCCCGCTCTGTCGGCCGCCGAGGCCGATCGCCTGAACGCCGATCTGATCGCGGAGCTGCAGGAGAGCGGGATCGCGGCGCCCTCGAGCGCCATCCTGCCCAAGGGTCTCGCGATCCGCGTCAACCTGACCAACCACCGGACCACCGAGGCCGACCTCGACCGGCTGCTCGAGGCGGTGCTCGAGCTCGGCAAAAGGCGGCTCGCGCTCCCGGCCAGCGCGGATGCGAGCGCCGCCTGATGCCTGAGGCCCCGCGCGCGCCACGGCCACCTAGGCGGCCGGAGCCGGGGACCGGACCGGCCGACCGGTTCCGCGCTCCCGCCGCGCCGACCATCCAGAAGGACACGGCCGACCATCTGAGGCTCGCGATCCGGCTGACCGCCGCCCGGCCCGAGCTGGGACCGCTCTGCGCCGGCGTCCGGTTCGCTAGCGATCCCGCGCTCGATCTGCCATTCCGCGTCACCGCCGGCGACCGGATCCTGCTGCACCCGGGCAGCCTCGCGCATCCGGTCGCCGCCACGATCACCCTCCGCCACACGCTCGAGCGGGCGCTCTGGCGCCGGCTCGGCGGCCCGGACCCGGCACCCGCGGGCCACGCCCGCGCCTTGCTGGCCGCCCGGGTCGCCGCCCGTTACGGCGCGCTGCTGCCGGCCGGCGCGCGCGCCGAGGGCCTCGCGGCGCTGCCGGACTGGCTCGGGCAAGCCTATCGGCTGCTGGCCGGCGAGGCCCCCGACTGGCAGCGGCTGCCGGCCGAGCTCTTGCGCCTCGACGGCGCGGCCGCCGGCGCCGCGCCCGGCGCCGGCGAGCGCGAGCTCAGGGAGCAGCTCCTGCCGCTGGCGGCGCCGAGCGAAGACCTCCTGGTCAGCGGCGGCGGCAGCCGGCTCCGGCTCGACCCTTGCAGCGGCCGCAGCAGCTATGGTTGCTCCGCCCGGCCCGAGCCGGAGCAGATCGAGTTCGCCTCGTCGACCGCCGCGACCATCTCGGTCCCGGCCTATCGCGCGGTCGAGGCGGTCCGCCAGCAGCTGATCGAGGCCGGCCTCGCCGGCCGGCTGCCGGCCGCGCTCGGGCAGACGATTGCCGACGTCAGGCGCGCGATTCTCGCGGCCGGCGGCGTCGAGGATCTGCCCGGCATCGAGGTGGTGCTGACGCCGTCCGGCACCGATGGCGAGTACGCGGCCCTCCACCTCGCCAGACGGCGAGCGGCGGAGCGCCTGGTCAACATCGTGATGGCCCCCGAGGAGACCGGTCGCGGGCTCCGGGATGCCGCCCGCGGCCTGCACTTCACGCCCGAGACGCCGGCCGGCGCAACGGTCGCCCAGGGCGCGTCGCTTGCCGGGCTCGAGCCGGCGGCGATCACGCTCGAGACGATCGAGATCCGGACGCCGGACGGCACGCCCCGCCGGCCGAGCGCGGTCGATGCCGAGGTCAAGGCGCGGGCCCTGCGGGCGGTCGCCCGCGGCGCCCGCTGTCTCGTCCACCTGCTCGAGGTCTCGAAGAGCGGCCTTGGCGCGCCGAGCCTGCCGGCGCTGCGCGAGCTCTGCCGGCGTCACCCTGAGCGGATCGAGGTCCTGGTCGACGCCTGCCAGCTGCGCGGGGGGCCGGCCTCGCTCAGGAACCATCTCGAGGCCGGCTGGATGGTGCTGATCACCGGCTCGAAGTTCGCGATGGGGCCGCCGTTCGCGGGCGCGCTCCTGGTGCCGGCGCGGCTCGCCGAGCAGGTGCCCGGGCTCGACCCGCTGCCGGCCGGCTACGGCCAGTACTTCGCCCGGCCGGAATGGCCGGACCGCTGGCCGGCGCTGACCGCGGCCCTGCCGGCGGCGCCGAACCTCGGCCTGCTGTTGCGCTGGCGCGCCGCGCTGTTCGAGCTCGAGAGCCTGCGCGCGATCCCCGAGGCTGTGCGCCAGAAGATCGTCGGCCAGCTCGGCGACGCGATCCGGCAGGCGATCGAAGGCTCGCCGCGCCTCGTCCCGGTGCCCGCCCCGGTAACCGGCGCGGGCGAGCCGCTGCCGACCATCTTCTCGTTCACGGTGCTGCGGGCGAATGCCGGCGGCCGCGAGCGGCCCATGGAGCTCGATGCCACCCGCCAGCTCTGGCGCTGGCTCCAGGAGGACGTCTCGGATCGGCTCCCGGCCTGGACCCCGGAGGCGGAGCGGCGGCTCGCCGCGCGGGTCTGCCGGGTCGGTCAGCCGATCCGGCTCGGCAGCCTGGACGGCGTTGCGATCGGCGCGCTCCGGATCTGCATCGGCGCCCGCCAGATCATCGAGGCGGCGCTCGATCCCTCGCTCGGCAAAAGTGTCGAGCAGCGCCTCCAGCGGCAGATCGGCCGCGCCACGATGGTGCTCGAGAAGCTCGACCTGATCGCCCGCCATTTCGATCGGCTGCAGGCCTCGATCGGAACCGGCGATCCCGTGGCGGCGGTGGGCGACACGGACAGCACGACCGCGTGAAGGCGCCGGAAGCGCACCCGAGCGTGCCGGCTCGACCGTGCGGGCGCCCCGCGGCCCGGCGATGCGGGAGTTCAAGAAGACGTACAGCGCCGCCGGATCGGGGCGCCGGTCGCGGCCGGGGCTGCAGCCGCCCGCAGCCGCCGCAATGCGAACCAGATCGCGCCCGGTCACGGCGGTCTTCGTCGACGCTGAGGGCGCCGATCCGCGCGGCGCGCGACGTTCGCGATCTGCCGGCGGCGAGCTGGCCCGCGCCGGCTCCCCTCGAACACGTTCGGTCCGATCCCGCCCGGATTCGGCCCGCCGCGAGCGGGTCGAGGCCCCGATCGGGATTGCTTGCCTCGATCCGGGCGGGTTGGGCGCGGCTCGCGAACGTGCCCCGCCCGCGTCGCCGCTCGCGATTGTCTGCCCGGCGGCCGGATCACCCTGGCCCGCGCGGGCGCGTCAAGGCCGGATCGAGGTCGCCTGCCTCGATCCGACGCGGGTGGCGCAGATCATGCAAATGCCGCCGCAGCTCTGCAGCTGGCGGCTACCTGCCTCGGGGCCCGGATCACCTTGGCCCGCGGCGAGCGCGTCGAGGCCCGATCGAGGTCGCCTGCCTCGACTCGACGAGGGTCGCGCAGATCACGAACTTGCGGCGTCACGCCGCCGCCCGCGCCTGGCCTGCCCGGCGCCCTGGCCCTGGCCCGCCGCGAGCGCATGAAGGCCCCCGATCGAGGTCGCCTGCCTCGATCCGGCGGGTCGCGCGGATCGCGAACGTGCCAGCGCCCGCGCCGCCGCTCGCGACTGTTGCCCGGGGGCCCGGATCGCTCTAGCCCGCGGCGAGCGCATCGAGGCCCCGATCGAGATCGCGTGTCTCGATCCGGCCGGGCCGTGCAATCAGGAACACGCCCCGCCCGCGCCGCCGTTCGCGATATCCTGCCCGCGGCCCGGATCGCCGTGGCCGGGTGAGCCGGCGAGGACCGGATCGAAAGTCGCTGCTTCTCGATCCCGCGGGTCGCTCGGATTACGAACGCGCCGCCGCTCGCGATGGCCTGCCCTTGCCGGATCGCCCTAGCCCCGGGGGGAGCCGTCGAGGACCGGATCGAGGTCGTCTGCCTCGATGCGGGTCGCGCGGATCACAAACCCGCCGCCCGCTCGCGATGGCTGCCCGGCGGCCCGGGTCGCCCTGGCCCGCGGTGAGCTGGCGAGGATCGGATCGAAGGGCACCTGCCTCTCGAGGCGGCGCGGGTCGCGGATCACGAACGCGCCGCCGCTCCCGCCTGTCCGGACCCGCTACAGCGCCAGCGCCTCGCAGCTCTGACCGCGCTGCCGGAGCTTGCCGCACACCGACTGCGCCTGGGCCTCCTCGGTCAGCGGCCCGACCAGGAGCGGCTGACCGCCGTCCTGGACCCCGGCGAGCCGGGTCAGCGGCGCGAGCAGATCGCCGTGCTGCGCACGCAGATGGCGCCAGGCGGCGGCGGCCTGCTGCGAGCTGGCGTAGTTGCCCAGATTCAGGAACCAGCGGCCGGTCGGCGCGAGGCCGAGCTCGACGCCCTGACCCTCGAGCGCGATCGCGCTCAGCCGGCGCCCGATCTCCGGGTCGGCGGCGTTGTCGGTGAGCTCCGGCCCGTCGACCCCGAGCGCGGCCGCGCGCTTGCGATCGTTCTCGACCGCGGCCAGCGCCGCGAAATAGGCGAGGTTGTTCTTGACCGCCTCCTCGTCGAGGTCGAGCCGGCTGATCCGTTCGGCCGCCACCAGATCGCCCGCAAGGCCGTAGGCGAGCGCCAGATTCTGCCGATTCCTGGGCTTCGCGCCGGGCTCGTCGGCGAGCGTCCGCAGCATCTCGATCGCCTCCTTGTGGCGGCCGGCGAGCGACAGCGACAGGCCGAGATTGTTGCGCAGCAGCATGCTGTCGGGCGCCGCCTTCAGGCCGGCCCGATAGGCGGCCTCAGCGGCGTCGTACTGGCCGGCGAGATCGTAGGCGACCCCGAGCCCGTTCTGCGCCTGCACGTCGTTCGGATCCTGCTTGAGCACGGCCTGGTAGTGCACGATCGCCGCCTCCGGGCGGTTCAGCCCGAGCATCGCCCGGGCGTAGCCGCGATGCGCGGCGAGATTGCCGGCATCGCGCCGCAAGGCCTGATCGTAGGTCTGAGCCGCGTCGTCGTACTGCTTGAGCTCGATCCGGGTGTCGCCGAGCAGGACGTAAGCGTCGACCCGCTGGGGATCGAGCCCGATCGCCTGTTGATAGATGTTGACGGCGGCCGCCGGATCGCCGCTGGCGCGGCTCGAAGATGCCAGGCGCAGCAACGTGCCGTAGCGGCTCTCCTCCAGCTCGGCGCCGCGCAGCGATGGATTGAGGCTCGGCTCGACCGCGCGGTTCGGGGCACAGGCGGCAGCCGCCAGCAGAGCGCCGCCGGCGACCGCGAGGATCGGCCAGCTCTTCCACGAGGCGACGGGCATCGGGAATCCTCCAGCTCAACCAGCGAGCGCCCGCATGCTGCGCGATCTTCCTTTCGGAAAGGTTAACGACCGGCACAGCAGCAGCGCGGCCGACCCGGATTAACCCGATCGTAATCGGTGCCGCACTAGGCTTGCGACGGGTGCGGCCACGAGGGGCCGCTGAAATCGGGTCACACCATTGGCCGTCAGCGATTACGCCGAGACCATCACCCTGATCGAGCGCCTGCACCGGCGGTTCCTCGACGTGCTGCGCGTCGAGCTGGAGCGCCTGGGCATCGACCAGATCAACAACGTCCAGAGCCTGCTGCTGGCCAACATCGGCGACGAGGAAGTCAGCGTCGGCGAGCTGATGACCCGCGGCTATTATCTCGGCTCGAACGTGACCTACAATCTGAAGCGTCTGGTCGAGGCCGGGTTCGTCGAGCAGCAGCGCTCGCGCCATGACCGGCGGGTGATGCGGATCAAGCTGTCGGAGCGCGGGCACGCGCTCTGCGCCCAGCTCAGCGCGATGCTCGCGCGTCACAGCGAGGCGCTCCGGGTCCGGCCCGACGTCGCGCCGCTCGACCAGCTCAACGCGAGGCTCAGGAGCCTCGAGGCCTTCTGGACCGAGCAGCTGACCCGGCCGCCCGGGGTGCTAGCACTCGGCGATCTTGCCGAGCAGTACCTGGCGGGCAGCGCCAGTTACTGAGGGCAGGTTCGCCGGCCGTTCGTCGAGCCGCTCCGACGCCAGGATCGCAAACGCGATCGCCTCCTTGGCGTCGACCGGCAGGCCGTAAGCGTCGCCGGTCCGGACCGGCACCGGGCCGAAGCGGGCGGCAAGGCGCGCCATCAGCGCCGGATTGCGTGCGCCGCCGCCGCTGACCACGACGACATCGACCGGCAGCCTCTCCGCGACATAGCGCTGATAGGCGTCATGGATGCCAAACGCCGTGAGCTCGGTCGCGGTCGCCAGCAGATCGCACCAGTCCTGCTCGGACCCCGGCCTCGCCGTCCCGAGCAGCGCGTCCACGAACGGCCGGCCGAACTGCTCCCGTCCGGTCGACTTGGGCGGCGCCGCGGCGAAGAACGGATGCGCGCACAGCGCCGCCAGCAGGTCCGGGCGGACTTGTCCGCGGGAAGCCAGCCGGCCGTCGAGATCGGCGCGAAGCCTGCCGCCCGAGGCGCGCTCCGCCAGCTGATCGAGCAGCATGTTGCCGGGGCCGCAGTCCATGCCCTGGACCGCGTCGGGATCGTCGCCCGCGGCCGGCAGGGCCGTGAAATTGGCGATCCCGCCGATGTTGACCGCGAGCAGCGCCTCGCCGCGGCCGCCCAGGAGCCGCCAGTCGACGTAGGGCACGAGCGGCGCGCCGCCGCCGCCGGCCGCGATGTCGCCGGCGCGGAAGTCGTGAACCACCGGACACCGGAAGCGC
>DATAOG010000146.1:0-2354 GCA_036265855.1 Geminicoccaceae bacterium
CACTGTCCGCCTTGAACCAGTGGGCGAGCGGGACCGCATCCATCGTGAAATCGCGCAGGCCACTGCCTGCCCCGTGGTTCAGCCGTTGCCGCAGGTCGGCGAAATCGCCATCGAAGGGGAACAGATAGGTCGATTGCGAGCCGCCGTCGTAGGCCACGTGCTTGAACGTGAAATCGGGTCCCCGCTTCGGATCGCTTGTCGCAACGACGTCGATCTTGGAGACCGGATCCCAGATGGTGCGCTCGATCAGGCCGGCCCGGGCGGCCTCCTGAACCCCGCGCTTGTCGAGGTGCTCGCGAAAATCGTAGTAGCCGTCGCCGATCAGCGGCACGGTGACGCAGGCGGCGGCCAGCACGCCGGCAACCGCAGCGTAACCGGCGCGGCCGCGGAACAGGCCGGCCGCGATCAGCGCCAGCGCGGTCGCCACGAACAACAGCCCACCGGGGCCGAGCGGGCGAAGCAGCGGCACGATGATCACCGCGCCGAGCGCCGCTCCGACCAGATCAAAGAAATAAAGCCGGCGGATCTGCATCGCGTACACGCTGAATGCCGTTGCCAGAACCAACCCGCCAAAGAAGAACGGCAACACCACCGTCAGATACATCAGCATGAAATACAGCACCTGCAGCAACGGCTGGGCGGGCACGGCGCGCAGATCGAACGGGTTCAGGTTCAACAAAGGCAGTTGGACGAAGCATGCCAGGGCCAGAGCGGCGCTCAGCCCCGCCAGATACTTTTCGACATCGGCAGTTCGGGAGACCGGCCGCAGCGTCGCGTAGACGCCCGCCAGCCCGAAGGCAAACAGCGCACAGGAGATGATCATGTAGGCGAGGTTGGGCAACAGAATCGCGTCGAAGACGCGGATCATCAACAGTTCGACCATCAACGTGACCAAGGCAATCAGGAAGATGCCGAACGGAATGCGGGCCAAAAGATACCGGTTCATGCGTTTTTCCGCCTGAGTGCATTGGATCTGCCGCGGGCGCCGATGCCGTGATCGGCGGGCAGCCTGCCAGAGCCGCCGGAGCATTCCAAGCCATTTCAGCGAAGAAACCGCCGGGATCGTCGCGTTGCGGGCGACTGGCGCCGCTTCCGCGGGCAGCCCATATCAGTCGGCACGCGCAGCGTCCACGGACACAGCGTTGCGGAGCCGGCGCCTGATGCGGACTGCGGTGTTCACGGCGGTCGTTCTTCTTTGCGTGCTCGGCGCGATCGGGGTCCTGGCGCTCTGGGCGTGGCAATCGATCGGCGACGTCCAGATCAGCCGCCTCGGCCTGATCGCGCTCGGGCTCGGCGCCGGGCTCAGCCTCCTGCTCGGGGCCGGGCTGATGGCGCTGATGTTCTTCTCGAGCCGCCGCGGCTACGACGCGCGCGCCCACGATGCGGACCCGACCCGGGTCGAATGGCCGCGGGCCGATCCCGGCAACGAGCGATGACGGGTCGGGGTCAGAGTTTGCGGAACAGCTCGCTCGCGACCCGCGGCAGGATCGCGTGCAGGCGAACGAGCTGCTCGAGATCGGGCGCGTAGCCGCCGCCGACCACGCCCACGACCGGCACGCCCGCCTTCAGGCAGGTCTCGAGCACGAGGCGCTCGCGGCGCTCGATCCCGGCGGCGCTCAGCGCCAGCCGGCCAAGCCGGTCGTCGACGTGCGGGTCGACCCCGGCATCGAAGAACACGACATCCGGTCGAACCTCCTCCAGCAGGCCCGGCAGATGCGCCGCCAGCAGCGCCAGATAGGCCTCGTCCTCAAGCCCGGCATCGAGCGCCAGATCGAGGTCGCTCGCCTGCTTGTGCAGCGGAAAGTTGGTCCGGCAGTGCATCGAGAAGGTGAACACGCAGGGCTCGCCACGGAAAATCGCTGCGGTGCCATCGCCCTGGTGGACGTCGAGGTCAACCACGAGCGCCCGCTTGATCCGCGCCTCGGCCAGCAGCACTCGGATCGCGACCGCGACGTCGTTGAACACGCAAAATCCCGAGCCGTGATCGGCGAAGGCGTGATGGCTGCCGCCGGCGGTATTGCAGGCCAGGCCGTGCTCGAGCGCGAGCCGAGCGGCGAGCAGCGTGCCGCCGTTCGCGGCCCGGGCGCGCAGCGCGACCTCCGGCGTGACCGGCAGCCCGATCCGGCGCACCGCGGCGGCCGGAAGCGTCTGATTCATCACCGCAGCGACGTACGCCGGTGCGTGCGCCAGCTCGAGCCAGGCCGCGGGCGCCGGCGCCGGCACGCGCACCTGCTCGGGCGTCACCACGCCGTCCTCGAGCGCGGTCGCGACGCTGAACACCTTCATCACCGAGCCGGCCTCGTAGGTATCTGTCACCGGCCGGTCGCGAGCGCCACGGCCGTCCTCGGTGTTGG
>DATAOG010000147.1:0-3766 GCA_036265855.1 Geminicoccaceae bacterium
GTCGAGGAGGTGATCCTGGGCGATGTCGGAGGTCAGGTGGTCGCCGCGACCGATCTTTCCCTGATCGGCACGTCATTCCCGGGGCTGACCGAAAGCGAGCATCACCATTGGCGACAGGCCGAGATCCGCGGGCGGACGAGCGCTTTGGGCACGCTCGCGATCGAGTTCTCCGATTATCCGCTGGTGCTGGCCTACCGCAAGACGCGCAACCTCGGGGTCAGCATCGCGCTGGCCGGCATGGTCGCGATCGCGGTCGTCGGTCTCGGCATGGGCTTCGTGCTGACCCGCCGGCTGACCAGCCTGGCGGCAGTCGCCGACCGGGTGGCCGACGGCGATCGCACGGCGCGGGTCGAGGTCGTCGGCCGCGACGAGGTCGCGCGCGTCGGTCGGGCATTCAACAGCATGGTCGCGCGGCTCGCCGCCAACCTCGAGGCGCTGCGCGCCGCCCGCGACCGGCTGGTGCAGCCGACCGAGGCCATGTCCGAGGGCTTCGCGCTCTGGGACGCCCACGACCGGCTGGTGCTGTACAACAAGCAGCTGCGGCAGCTGCTCGGGGCCGAGGGCGAGCGCGTCGTGCTCGGGGCGCGTTTCGAGGATCTGACCCGGGCCGTGTACCGGCGCCTGCTGGCGATCGAGGACGCGCCGCCGCGCTACGACGACTGGCTGGCGCAGCGCCTGGCGCATCGCCGGGCCTCCAAGGGGCCATGGGAGATGCACTTTCGCGATGGTCGCTGGCTCGCGATCAACGAGTTCCGCACCCAGGACGGCGGCACGGTCAGCATCTATTCCGACATCACCGAGGCCAAGCGGCGACAGCGGGCGCTGGAGCAGAGCGAGCAGCGCCTGCAGGCGATCATGAATTCGGTGATCGACGGCATCGTCACCGTGACCGGCGAGGGCCTGGTCGAGTCCGCGAATGCCGCCGCCGCTCAGATCTTCGGCTTCGAACCGGGCGAGCTGGCCGGGCTCCGGGTCGGCGACCTGTTGACGAGCGCCTCGGAGCGCGAGCTCGAGCGGCTGGCGTGGCCGGCGCCGGTCGAGGTGACGAAACTCGCCCAGCAAAGCCTGCTCGAGATGGTCGGCCGGCGCAAGGATGGGAGCAACCTCTCGATCGAGCTGTCGGTCACCGAGCTCGATCTGCGCGGCCGGCGGACCTTCATCCTGACCGTGCGCGACATCACGGCCCGCAAGGCGTCCGAGGAGCTGATCCGGTTCCGGGCGACCCACGACGCGCTGACCGGCCTGCCCAACCGGGCGCTGTTCGACGATCGCCTGGCCGGGGCGCTGAAGCG
This sequence comes from Geminicoccaceae bacterium, assembly GCA_036265855.1. Taxonomy (GTDB): domain Bacteria; phylum Pseudomonadota; class Alphaproteobacteria; order Geminicoccales; family Geminicoccaceae; genus DATAOG01. The sequence continues at coordinate 1,293 of DATAOG010000147.1, forward strand.
CAGGGCTCGCCGGGACGGGATGATCGCGGTCCTGTTCCTCGATCTCGACCGCTTCAAGGTCATCAACGACACGCTCGGCCATTCGATCGGCGATGCGCTGCTGGTCGCGCTGAGCCGGCGCCTGCGCGCCGCCGTGCGGGACGAGGACACGGTGGCGCGGATGGGCGGCGACGAGTTCATCTTCATCCTGTGCGGGCTGCGCAGCGTCGAGGATGCGCTGAAGCCCGCCCAGAAGGTGCTCGACGCGATCCGGCCGGCCTTCCACATCCACGGCCACGAGCTCTATGTCACCGCGAGCATCGGCATCGGGCTATCTCCGAGCGATGGCACCGAGCCGGACGAGCTGCTCAAATGCGCCGACATCGCGCTCTATCGCGCCAAGGAGCGCGGCCGCAACCGCGTGCAGCTGTACAATCCCACGCTGAACGTCCGGGTGTTCGGGCAGATGGTGCTCGAGAAGCACCTGCGCCACGCGCTCGAGCAGGACCAGTTCCAGCTGGTCTATCAGCCCCAGATCGCGCTCGACAGCGGCCAGGTCGTCGGCGTCGAGGCGCTGCTCCGCTGGCGGCATCCCGAGCTCGGGCTGGTCTCGCCGGGCGAGTTCGTCCCGCTCGCCGAGGAGAACGGCCTGATTGAGCCGCTCGGGCTGTGGGTGCTGCGCACCGCCTGCCTGCAACACCGGCTGTGGCGGGCGGCCCGGCTGCCGGGGCTCAGGCTCGCGGTCAACATGTCGGCCCGGCAGTTCCAGCGGTCCGGTCTGGAGACCCGGATCCGCGAGGTGCTGGCCGAGACCGACATGGACGCGCGCTGGCTCGAGCTCGAGCTGACCGAGAGCGTGCTGATGCAGCAGGGCGACGGCACCGCGAGCCTGCTTGCGCATCTGAATGAGCTGGGAATCAGCCTGGCGCTCGACGATTTCGGCACCGGCTACTCGTCGCTGAGCCACCTGAAGCGGTTCCCGATCAAGCGGATCAAGATCGACCGATCGTTCGTCTGCGACATCAGCACCAGCGAGGGCGACGCGGCGCTCGCCCGGGCGGTGATCGCGATGGCGCACGGTCTCGGCGTCGAGGTCGTTGCCGAAGGGATCGAGAGCCTGGAGCAGCTCGCGATCCTTCGCCGCTACGGCTGCGACGAGGGCCAGGGCTACTTCCTCGGCCGGCCGGTGGTCCCGTCCGAGGTCCCGGCGCTGGTCCGCCGCCAGGGCTGGCCGCAGATCCGGAGCGTGGCCTCGGCCTGATCCGCCGGGCAGCCGGCACCGCAGCGATTCCGGGCACCGATTCACGATCGCTTAATGCTCTCTTGCGATACCGGGCGCGCGGCAACCGGGAGAGCGCGGGCGATGACGGCAGCGGTCGAGGTCGTGCAGCACGTCAAGCGCGACGCCGAGTTCAATCTGCCCAAGAGCCTGCAGCTCGCGGTCTCCGCCCACGGCAAGAGCGCCTGGGCGCAGATCGCGGACATCTGGCGTCTGCGCTTCGGGCCCGGCAAGCTCACGCCCGAGGAATATTACGCGTTCGGCCTGTACGACGACCGGCGCTTCGGCTTCGCCGACAAGCAGAAATTCCTCGGCCGCGCGGTCCAGGACCGGATCATCCTCCGGTGCAACGCGCCCGAGTGGTGGCTCCTCGCCCACGACAAGCTCGTGTTCTACGCGCTGCTCACCGGGCTGGGGCTGCCGGTGCCGGCGACCCGTGCGGTCTACCACCGCCGCCGGCGCTTCGGAACCGCGACCACGCTCGGCGATCCCGGAGCACTCGCAGCTCATCTGCGGGCCGGCATCGCCTATCCCTGCTTCGGCAAGCCCGCGACCGGCATCCGCAGCATCGGCGTCGCCGCGCTCCAGGCCTGCGACCCTGCGACCGACCGGGTCGTCTTCGCTGGCGGCCAGACGCTCGCGGTCGAGGCCTTCGTCAACGAGCTCGAGCGCTACCTTGCGGACGGCTATCTGTTCCAGGAGCTGCTTCGCCCGCACCCGGAGCTCGCCAAGGTCATCGGCCCCCGCCTGTCGACCGTCCGGCTGATCGTGCTGCTCGAGGATGCCGGCGCCTCGATTCTGCATGCGCTCTGGAAGATTCCGACCGGCGCCAACCCGGCGGACAACTTCTGGCGCGCGGGCAACCTGCTGGCCGCGCTCGAGGTCGGGAGCGGCCGGGTCACCCGCGTGCAGCAGGGCACCGGCGCGGAGCAGCGGGAACCGGACAGCCACCCCGACACCGGCGGCCGGCTCCTGGACCTGACGATTCCCGACTGGCCGGGGCTGACCGCGCTCGCCCTGCAGGCGGCAACCGCTTTCCCCGGCCTGCGGATGCAGGCCTGGGACATCGCCCCGACCGACCGCGGGCCGGTCCTGGTCGAGGTCAACATCGGCGGCGACTTCAACCTCCCCCAGCTCGCCCATCGCACCGGCCTGATGGACGACCGTTTCCGGACCTTCCTCGCCAGCTGCGCGGCCGCCTCCCGCTGAGCGCAGC
>DATAOG010000148.1:0-2646 GCA_036265855.1 Geminicoccaceae bacterium
CTCGGACAATTTCTGGCAGATGGGCGATACCGGGCCCTGCGGCCCCTGTTCCGAGATCTTCTACGACCATGGCCCCGAGGTTCCGGGCGGACCGCCCGGCAGCGAGGACGAGGACGGCGACCGCTTCATCGAGATCTGGAATCTCGTCTTCATGCAGTTCGAGCAGATTGAGCCCGGCCGGCGCGAGCCTTTGCCCCGGCCCTCGATCGATACCGGCATGGGGTTGGAGCGGATCGCGGCCGTGCTCCAGGGCGTGCACGACAACTATGACATCGACCTGTTCCGCCGGATCATCGGCGCGAGCGAAGAGCTGACCGGGACCCGCGCCATCGGCCCGCATCGGCCATCGCACAAGGTGATCGCCGATCATCTGCGGGCGTCATCCTTCCTGATCGCCGACGGCGTGATGCCCTCGAACGAGGGCCGCGGCTACGTGCTGCGCCGGATCATGCGCCGCGCGATGCGCCACGCCCATCTGTTGGGCGCTCGCGAGCCCCTGATGTGGCGGCTCGTGCCGGTGCTGGTCGCCGAGATGGGCCAGGCTTTTCCCGAGCTCGGCCGCGCCGAGGCGCTGATCACCGAGATCCTCAGGCTCGAGGAGACCCGGTTTCAGGGCACGCTGGAGCGTGGGCTGCGGCTGCTCGAGGACGCGACCGGCGGGCTTGGCCGGGCCGGCGTGCTGCCCGGCGAGACCGCGTTCAGGCTCTACGACACCTACGGCTTCCCGCTCGATCTGACCGAGGACGCGCTGCGCGCGCGCGGCATGACGGTCGAGAAGGCGGGCTTCGAGGCCGCGATGGAGCGCCAGCGGGCCGAGGCCCGGGCGAGCTGGAAGGGCTCGGGCGAGCTCGCCGAGGAGCGGATCTGGTTCGAGCTGCGCGAGACGCTCGGTGCGACCGAGTTTCTTGGCTACGAGACCGACCAGGCCGAGGCCCAGATCCGGGCGCTGGTGGTCGGCGGCAAGCCGGTCGAGCGGGCCGAGCCCGGCGTCGAGGTGATGGCGGTGACCAACCAGACGCCGTTCTACGGCGAAGCGGGCGGCCAGATCGGCGATGTCGGCACGATCCGCCGCGGCCCCGCCGTGCTCACGGTCAGCGATACCCAGAAGAGAGCCGGCGGCGACCTTTACGTCCACATCGGCAGGCTCGAGGGCGGGGCGCTCGAGGTCGGCGACACGGTCCAGCTCGCGATCGATGCCGAGCGCCGCGCTCGGCTGCGCCGGGCGCACTCGGCGACGCATCTGCTGCACAGGGCGCTCAGGCGCCAGCTCGGCGACCACGTGAGCCAGAAGGGCTCGCTGGTCGCGCCCGATCGCCTGCGCTTCGACTTCAGCCACCCCAAGCCCGTGACCGCGGAGGAGCTGGCGGCGATCGAGGCCGAGGTCAACTCCTTCCTGCGCCAGAACGACGAGGTCGCGATCCGGGTGATGGACCGCGAGGCGGCGATCGAGGCCGGCGCCATGGCGCTGTTCGGCGAGAAGTACGGCGATGAGGTCCGGGTCGTGCGCATGGGCCGCGAGCCCGACGGCAGTACGACCTCGATCGAGCTCTGCGGCGGCTCGCATGTGCGGCGCACCGGCGACATCGCGCTGTTCGAGATCCTCTCCGAGTCCGCGGTCGCGGCCGGCATCCGCCGGATCGAGGCGCTGACCGGCGAAGCCGCCTACCGCCACATCAAGCGTGAGGAGCGCCTGCTCGGCGAGGCCGCGGCCGCGCTCAGGATCGCTCCCGACCAGCTCCCGCAGCGGGTCCAGGCGCTGCTCGGCGAGCGCCGGCGCCTCGAGCAGGAGCTCTCCAGGGTCCGCCAGCAGCAGGCGACCGCCGGCGGGGCCGAGCTCGAGCCGCGCGAGATCGCCGGCATCCGCTTGTTCGCGCGCGCGCTCGAGGACGGCCCCGCCCAGACGCTGCGGGGCATGGCCGACCAGGTCCTGAAGCAGGCAGGCAGCGGCGTCGCCGCGCTGATCGGGCTGCAGGGCGGCAAGGCCTCGCTCGTGGTCTCGGTGTCCAAGGACCTGACCCCCAGGATCAATGCGGTCGAGTTGGTGCGCGCGGGGGTCGCCGAGCTCGGCGGCAAAGGCGGCGGCGGCCGCCCCGATTTCGCCCAGGGCGGCGGCCCGGACGGCGCGCGCGCCGAGCGGGCGCTCGAGGTGATCGCCGAAGCGCTGTCGGCAGAGCAGGCCGCGGCCGAGTAGCGCCGTCTGCCGAGCGCGTGCTGACCGAGCTCGCCGACTGGCAACGCGCCAGCCTCAGGTCCTGGCTGACGCTGGGCCGCACCGCCTGGCAGGTGCTCAGGGCGGACCCGCTGGCCGCGCTCGCCGATCTCGCGCTGCTCAATCTCGAAGTCGGCGAGGCGACCGGGCACGACCTGCGCGCGGCGCTCGCGCGCGACGCCGGTCGCCCGGTCGCGCTGACCTCGGTCCTCGAGCACCCGTTCGCGACCATCAGGGCGGTCCGCCTCGAAGGCGCGACCCCCCGGCGCCGCGTGCTGCTCGCCGCACCCTACTCCGGCTACGCCGCGACCGTGCTCTCGGGCCTGATCGCAGCCCTGCTCGCGGACGCGGAGGTCCTGGTCACCGACTGGCGCGACGCCCGCCTCGTGCCGACCGCGGCGGGCGGCTTCGATCTTGCCGACCAGATCCGCCTGTTC
>DATAOG010000149.1:0-1686 GCA_036265855.1 Geminicoccaceae bacterium
GGTGATCAGGGAGTTCCAGGCGCACCGCTTGGCCGACCTGCTAGAGCCGTTGGACGGCGGCGGCCCGGCGCCCGTGGTCGACCGCGACTGGTTCGCGGGCCTGACCCGCGGCGCCTGGCAGCGGGCTCCCGAGCTTGACCCGATGATCGAGGCGATGCTCGCCGCGGGCTGGACGCTCGCGCGCGCGGGCTACCTGCTGCGCGCCTGTCTGCGCGCCGGGGCCTTCGAGCTGGCGGCCCGGCCCGAGGTCCCGACGCCGGTCGTTATCAACGAGTACGTCGAGCTGGCGCACGCCTTCCTCAGCCCGGACGAGGCGGGCTTCATCAACGCCGTGCTCGATCGCCTGGCGCCCAGGCTCCGCCCGGAGGCCGGCCCGGGCCCGCAGTCGGCCTGAGCAGGGCGAATGCTCGGCGAGTTCGAGTTCATCGCCGCGCGGCTGAAGCCGCTCGCCGCCGGCACGCCCGGCGCGCTCGATCTAGAGGACGACGCCGCCCTCCTCGACCCGCCGGCCGGCATGACGCTGGTGCTGACCAAGGATGCGATGGTCGCGGGCGTGCATTTCCTTGTATATGATCCATCCGGCGAGATCGCGAAGAAGCTGCTGCGCGTCAACCTCTCCGATCTCGCGGCGATGGGGGCGACGCCGGTCGGCTACCTGCTGGCGCTGGCGCGGGCCAAGGAGACGCCCGAGAGCTGGCTCGCCGGCTTCTGCCAGGGTCTCGCCGAGGACCAGGCGGAGTTCGCGATCGGCCTGCTCGGCGGCGACACGGTCTCGACGCCAGGGCCGTTGACGCTGTCCCTGACCGCGGTCGGCCTGGTGCCAGAAGGTCAGGCGCTCCGTCGCCGCGGCGCGCTGCCGGGCGATGACCTCTGGGTCTCGGGCACGCTAGGCGACGGGGCCTTGGGCCTGCTCGTGCTCCAGGGCAAGCTGGATCCGGCAGACGGCAGCCGGGACTTTTTGGTCCGGCGCTACCGGCTGCCGCAGCCTCGACTTGCACTCGGCCAAGGCCTGCGGGGTCTCGCCCACGCGGCGCTCGACGTCTCGGACGGCCTGCTCGCCGATCTCGGGCACATCCTCGACGTCTCGGGGGTCGGGGCCGAGCTCTGGGCCGACCAGCTGCCGTTGTCGCCTGCGGCCCGTGATTTGCCCGGCGCCCGCGAGGCGGCGCTGTCAGGCGGCGACGACTACGAGCTGCTCTTCACCGCGCCCCTCGGCCGCCGCGAGGATGTCGCGGCGCTCGCCCGGCGCCTTGGCCTGCCGCTCACCCGGATCGGCAGGATGGAGGCGGGCTCGAGAGTGCGCGTCCTCGACGAGACCGGTCAGGAGATCGCACCAGCCCGCCGTGGCTGGCAGCATTTCTGACTCGGGCAGACCTGCGCGGCCGGAGGGCTGGAAGGACCGCGCGTGATGGGTGATCCCCGGTCCGGAGCCCAAGACCATCCGCTCGAGTCCGGGCGGCTGAGGCTCGAGCCCTCCGCGGTCGCCTAGTCGATCGCGTTCACGTAGTCGAGCAGGCCGGCCCAGTCGGCGCGCAGCGCCTGGGCGCGCCGGTCCGGCAGATCGAAAATGGAGAGACCATCGGCCGCGACCTCGTTGTAGATCGTCCGGTCAGGCAGGGCCCCCAGGTCCTGGTGCTCGAGCCGGTCGAGGAAGCGCAAGAGCCGCGCCGCCGCCTTGGTCCGCGG
>DATAOG010000150.1:0-3162 GCA_036265855.1 Geminicoccaceae bacterium
CTGGTTTCCGATCATGCCGCGGGGATCGCGCAGCCGCTGGCCGCCGTCCAGCGTCATCGTCAGCGGCAGGGCGTGCAAGATCTCGCGCCCGTCCGCACGCGCCTGGGCACGGGCATGGGCGAGCGCCCGGGCGAGGTCGCCGCCGGTCACAGCGCGGCCGTCGAGCTCGAGCTCGACCACCACGCGTTCCGAGCGCGGGCGCCCGGCCGAGGTACCGAGAACCACCTTGCGCAGCGTATCCTGGGCCTGTTGCTCGGCCTCGTGAAGCACCGCCAAGATCGACGCCTCGGCCGCCTCGGCATCGACGATCTCGCCGGCGCGCAGGCCCTCGGCCAGCTGATACCCGGCGCCGCGGACCTCGAGGTGGCCGCCCGGGCGGTGGCGGGCGATCAGGCAGCAGATCTTCGTGGTGCCGATGTCGAGCACGCCGAGCGGGTCGTGGCGGCCGATCGGCCGGGCATCGGCGCGCTGAAAGTGGACGATCTGGGCGCTGCTCATGCGCCGCGATTCGCGGGCACGCGCGGATCGAGCTGGAGCCGGATCCGCTCGGGCAAAAGGCGAAGGTCGACGACTTTGATCGCCCGCTCGAGCAGGCCTTCGTCTCGCGCCTTGGTGGCGAGCAGGCGCCAGGCGGTCTGCGGGTCCTGTTCGGGAAGCATGACATCGACCTGATCGTCCAGATGCAGGTTCCAGCGTCGGTCGCCGACCCAGGTCGCGGCGACGACCCGCTCTGACAGCGCTGGCTCGGTCGAGAGCAGGGCGAACAGCGCCTCGGCATGGTCGGGCGCGTCCTCGCCGACCAGCACGCGCAGGCGGCGGTAAGCCTCGGGCAGATTGGCTTCGTCCAGGCCGCGCTCGATCACGGCGCCAGTCCGGTCGATCACCGCGAACTGACGGCCCTGCTGCCACAGCGCCAGCGGCTGGCGCTCGACCAGACGGATATAGAGGCTGCCGGGCAGCATGCGCCCGATGCTCGCCTGATCGACCCAGGTCAGCTGCTCGAGGCGCGCCCGCGCTGCGTCGGTGTCAACGCCTAGGATCGGATCGCCGATCTGGACGCCGAGGCGCGCGCGGAGTTCCTCGAGCCCGGTCCGCACCCGGCCATCGACGTAGACCTGGCGGACCGCGAAGCCGGCATCGGCGCTGACGGCGAGCAGCCGCGAGACCAACGCGCCCTCGGCCGCAGCGAACAGCCCCGAGGTGGTCGCCCAGAGGCCTAAGCCAGCGCCGAGCAGTAGCCCGAGCCCGCCGCCGCCGGCATAGAGGGCAGGCCGGAACCAGCGCGGCCGCGGCGGTCGCCGCAAGAACTGGCGTGCGCGCCTCGCGGCGAGGCTCACGCGTCGCATCGCGCCTCCAGGACCAGCTGTTCGACCAGCTCGGCAAAATCCATGCCGGCATACGCCGCCTGCTCGGGCACGAGCGAGATCGGCGTCATGCCTGGCTGGGTGTTGACCTCGAGCACATAGAGACCGTCCGGGTCGCGATCGTCGAGCCGGAAGTCTGCCCGCGAGACGCCGCGACACCCCAGCAGGCGATGCGCCGTGAGCGCTTGATCGAGCACCTGCTGATAGAGCTCGGGCGCCAGCGGCGCGGGGATCAGGTGCCGCGCCTCGTTGGCGGTGTATTTGGCATGATAGTCGAAAAAGCTGTGACGATGCCGGATCTCGGTGACCGCGAGCGCCCGCTCGCCGAGCACGCCGACCGTCAGCTCGCGCCCGGGGATGTAGCGCTCGATCAATACTTCGGGGCCGTACGGCCAGTGATTGCGGTCGATCGCCGGCTCACCGGGATCGCGCACGATCTTGACCCCGACGCTCGATCCCTCCTGGTTGGGCTTGACCACATAGGGCGGGGGTATTGGCGGAGCCTCATTACGCAGCGCGTCGACCGTCGTGAGGCGGCCCTCAGGGCAGCGCAGCCCCGCAGTCGCGAACAGGCGCTTGGCCATCGCCTTGTTCATCGCCAGGCTCGAGGCGAGCACGCCCGAGTGGCTGTAGGGGATGCCCATGATCTCAAGCAGGCCCTGGACCGTGCCATCCTCGCCATAGCGGCCGTGGAGCGCGTTGTAGACCACGTCCGGGCGCAGCTCGGCGAGCCGCGCCGCGAGGTCTCGGCCGACGTCGATGGCGGTGACCCGGTACCCGCGCGCGCGCAGCGCCTCGACCGCCGCCTGACCGCTGACCAGCGACACCTCGCGCTCGGCCGACCAGCCGCCCATCAGCACCGCGACATGCCGGCTCACGCGGCAGCCTCCCAGCCGTCGCTCGAGAGGTCGGCGGCGGGTCGGCCGATCCGGTCGATCTCCCATTCGAGACGGATGCCGCTCTGCTCCTCGACGCGCAGGCGGACCTGCTCGCCCAGCTCCTCGAGCTCGGCCGCGCGCGCGCCGCCGGTGTTGATCAGGAAATTGCAGTGCTTGTCCGACACCATCGCCCCGCCGTGGCGGAGCCCGCGGCAGCCGGCCGCGTCGATCAGCCGCCAGGCCTTGACACCGGCCGGGTCTTTGCCGCCCGGGTTCTTGAAGGTGCTGCCGCCGGTCGCGACGTGCAGCGGCTGGGTCGCTTCGCGCTCGGCCTTGATCGCCCGCATGCGTGCCTCGATCGCCCGCGGCTCGCCGGGCGCCGCCCGCAGCACCGCGCCGACCACGATCCAGCCCGCCGGCAGCTCCGAATGCCGATAAGCAAAACCCAGCTCGGCCGGCCCGAGCACGTGGCGGTCACCTGCCGGATCGAACGCCACGACCTGCTCGATCACATCCGCGATCTCGCCGCCGAATGCGCCGGCGTTCATCCGCACGGCACCGCCGAGCGTGCCCGGAATGCCGATCAGGAACTCGAGCCCGGCAAGCCCGGCCTTGGCGGCCTGGATCGCGATCATCCGGTCGGTGGTACCGGCTCCGACCCACAAGCGCTGGCCGTCGATGTCGACGTCGGCCAAGGGACCGGCGAACCGCAGCACGATGCCCGCGATGCCGCCGTCCCGGACCAGGATGTTGGACGCGACCCCGATCGGCGTGACCGGCACCTCGGCCGGCTTCTGCCTGAGAAAATCGCTGAGATCGGCGGCATCGGCCGGCTGGAACACGACCTCGGCCGGCCCGCCGACCCTGAACCAGGTGCGCGGCGCCATCGGCACGGCTGTCCGCAGGCGGCCGCGCACCGG
>DATAOG010000151.1:0-4752 GCA_036265855.1 Geminicoccaceae bacterium
TTCATCGGCTGATCCTCCCCGATCGCCACTTCACACCAGTCGCCGAAAGCGCGGCCGCCGGTCTCCCGGCCGCCGGTAGAAAATTCAATGCGGCTTGTACTCGCCCGGCCAGAGCACGTCGCCGATCCGCAGGATGTCCTCAGACGCGTGCAGGCTGATCTGCTGGCCGGCGACGAGATGCCCGGCCTTGCCGTCGTGCGTGGCGCTGATCATTTCCGCCGCCGCTTTGTCATACAGCGCGAGCGCGCCGACGTAGCGATCCTGCATTTGGGTCATCGAGGCGGGGACCTTCAGCGCCCGGGCCCGCTTCATGGCCGTCTCGAAGGTGTCGGCGAGCGGCCTGAGCTTGGTCTCCAGGGTCTTCGCATCCTGCTCCCCCATCTTGTAGGCGATCCCCGCGAAGGTCATCTCGACCGCGGCGAGCTTCACCTCGCTGTGGATCGGCCACAGCGCCGCCGCGTAGTCCTCTTCCTCGGCGCTCAGCGCTCGTTGCGCCGCCGGTGCGGTCACCGCACCGGGTTCGATCGCCTGCGGCTTGGTGAACTCCCGCTGGACCGCATAGGCGACCACCGCGATCAGCCCGAGCACGACCACGGCCAGCAGCAGAATCGGCAACCGTACGGCCCGGATCGGCTGACCTCCCCAAGCGGCGTTCCCTTGCCGCATTTGATAGCTCCGTCCCCCGCTGCCCGTCAATCGGGGAGCCTTAATGAGGCGTCCAGGTCGGGCTCGCAGTGAACAGCCCGCCGTCCATGAAGCCGATCTCGTAGACCAGGAACAGGCCGAAACCGAAGCTGAGCAGGCCGGACGCGACCCTAAGCTGCCAGTTGAACCGGGGCAGCCGCGACCAGCTGAAGGCAAACGGCGCCGACAGCGCGAAGGTGATCAGCATCATGCCGGCGATCGTCCCGACCCCGAACAGCACGAGATAGGCCATGGCCCAGGCCGGCTCGCGCACCGCGGTGAGCACCAGGAGCGCGATCGCCGCCGAGCCCGCGAGGCCATGGACGATGCCGATCACCAGCGGGCGCAGCCACTGATAGAGCGGCAGGCCGCCCAGCTTCCGGTCGATCCAGGCGAGCGGCGTGCGATCGTCCGGATGGCCGTGATCGCGCCCGAGGTGGCCATGGACGTGGCTGTGCACGTAATCGCCGTGAGCGTGCGCATGGTCGTGGCCGCAGAGGTCGTGGTCGTGGCCCTCCCCGAGGCCGCCCGGACGGGGCGCCGCCCCGAGCGCGCTGCCGAACCCGGTCAAGGTCAGGACGCCCAAGAGCACCAGCATGACCCCGACCGCGAGCTCCATGGCGAGGCCCATGCGCGCCGGGATCACGATGCCGAACAGGATTATCGCGCTGCCGACGACCAGGATCGTCAGCGTGTGGCCGACGCCCCAGGCGGCGCCGATCAGCGCCGAGCCGCGCAGCGAGCGTTGCCGGCTGACGATGGTCGCGATCGCGATCACATGGTCGGCGTCGGTTGCATGCCGCATGCCGAGGAAGAAGCCGAGCAGCAGCAGCGAGGCCAAATTCATGACCGTGCCCGACATTCCCTCGCCTCCCCGGGCGGGGCCCCCGACCCCCGGCCGCCTTACCCGGCATCGCCTCGCCCGCGCTCAGAGTAGCGATTCCCGCTCTGATAGGAAGCGGATTCTTGCAACGGCCCAGGCGTCGTCACGCCTCCGCCCGACCGCGCTTACGCGAGGGCTGCCTCGATCGGTTCCGGGCTAGGACGGGAACTGCGCGAACATCTTCTGGACCGCGGTCTGAATCTGCTCGGACGACGGTCCGCTGGGATCGACCACCGATTCCGCGGTGCCCTGCCAGAGGAACAGCTTGCTCTTCGGGTCGACCAGCGCGACCAGCAGGGTCCCGTCGGTGTAATGGAACTGCTCGACGTTCCAGCGCCCGCCCGTGATCTCCGATTCGTTTTGCAGCTTCACGTGATAATCGACCAGGAAGTCTGGCGGCTGGCCGTCGGCGGGCCGAAAGCCGCGTGCCTGGAGCGCGTTGTTGACCGCCGCGTGGATCTGCTGCCCGGCGACCGAATCGTCCAGCGTGCCGCCCATCTGCGAATTCGGCTCCCAGGCGTAGGTGTGCAGCTTGGCGAAATTCGCGGTCGGCGAGGTGCCGGTGTTGACCGTGACCGGGTTGCAGCCGATCAGCGCGAGCAGCAGCGCGACCGCGCCAAGCTTCACCGCCCGTGGGCCTCGTGCAAATCCGTCCATTGCGATCTCCTGACCAGTTGGACCCGATGGATGATTGTATCGGGTTTCGGTTGTGTTTTGCAGAGGTCGAGTGAGGCGTGAGGCCTCGCGCGCACGCGCGCGCCCGTGGCTCGCCGGCGCCGGACCGGCTTTTTCACCGCTGACCACCCGCCAGCCGGGCGATCTGGTCGCGGAGCGATCCCCCCTGCGGATCGATCGCCGCCAATCGGTCGGCCCACTTCAGCGCGGCATCGAAGTGGCCGGCGTCGCGGTTGATCGTGACCAGCGCCAGGAGCGTGTCCCGATCGGCCGGGTGGCGCGCCTGGCTCGCCTCGAGCACCTGGAGCGCCGCATCGGTCCGCCCGCTCGAATTGAGCGCGATGCCGTGGACGTATGCGTAGCGGGCATTGCCCGGGTCGAGCTCGGAAGCTCTGGCGAGCTCGGGCAGGGCGTCGGCGGCTCGACCCTGGCGCACCAGATTGAGGCCGAGCGCCAGGTGCAGCTCGCCCTCGCCCGGCGTCCGCGCCAGCGCCTCGCGCAGCACCCGCTCGCCTTCGCTGTCGCGCCGCTCCTGGCTGTAGAGCTGGGCGAGGCTGACATCCGCGGGCACGAAGGTCGGGTCGAGCGAGCGGGCCGCGACATACTCGGCCTCGGCCGCGTCCGATCGGCCCTGCTGGGCGTAGAGGTTGCCGAGGTTGACCCGGGCTTCGGGCCGGTCGGCGTTCAGCCGCTGCGCGGCGACATACTCGTCGATCGCCCGGGACAGCCGTTGCCGATCGGCCGGGGCAAGCTGGTCCTGCGGCATCGCCGCGAGCAGCGAGGCGGCTTCGATCCGGACCCCGCGGATCGGATCTTCGAGCAGGGCGCCCGCGAGCGTCCAGCTCTGCTCGAGCGGCAGCGAACGCAGGCTGCGCAGCGCCGCCAGCCGGACCAGCGGGTCGGCATCCACGAGGCCCTGCCGCGCGGCGGCGATCGCCTCCTGACCGGGCCGGGCGGCCAGCTCCTCGAGCGCGCTCGCGCGGACGATCGCCGGCACCTGGGCAGCCGCGAGCTGCAGCAATAAGGGCGCCGCCTCCGCCTTGTCGTCGCGGGCCGCGGCCAAGGCCTCTGTCCAGGTCTGGAAGCCCTTGCGCTCCGGCCCGTACCAGCGCTCGATCGCGGCCGCCGCCCAGCCGGCATCCTTGTCGGTGTGGCAGTCGTTGCAGCTGTTGGAGACGCCAAAGCGCGCCGACAGGTCCGGCCGCGGGATCCGGAAGCCGTGGTCGTGGCGGCGGTCGACCACCATGTAGGTCCGCTCCGGCATGTGGCAGGCCGGGCAGCCCGCGGCCGGCGAGCCTTCCGGATGGTGGTGATGCGCGACCGCACCGTACTTCGCCTGCGCGTGGCACTGGTAGCAGACGCCGTTGCCGTCGGCGCGCAGCGCCAGCGAATGCGGCTCGTGGCAGTCGCTGCAACTGACCCCGCGTATGAACATCTTGCTCTGGCGGAACGAGGCGTAGTTGTAGACCTCGTCCAGCATCTTGCCGTCGGCCTCGAACAGCCCCGGCTCCAGCAGGCTCGGCACATGGGTCTCGAGCAGCTGCTGCCCGGGCCGCCAGCCCTCGGCGATCCTGGCGCTGCGCGAGTGGCAGACGCCGCAGGTCTCGAGCTCCTTGGCGCTGGTCCGGGGCGCGCTGCGGACGGCGTTGCCGGTCGCGGGGTCGATCGTCCAACGGATGCCCCGACGCTCATCGAAATGGACCGTGAGCCCGTCATCGCCGCCCTTGCCCCAGGGCAGCCAGCTCTGCTGCCGCCCGGCCCAGGCGACGTGCGCCGAGCCGGGGCCGTGGCAGGCTTCGCAGCCGACGCCGATCTCGGCCCAGGTGGTCGCGTAGCGGTTGGTCGCGGCATCGTAGTTCTTGTGCAGCTCGGTCGTGTGGCACTCGGCGCACATGAAGTTCCAGGTCTGATCGATGCCGGTCCAGTGCAAAGGATCGCCGGCGTGTGGGCTCTGGTTCGGATACAGGTGGAACCAGCGCTGGCCGCCCTGGTCGGCGGGCCGCGCGTCCCAGGCGATGCCGAGCGCCTGCAGGCGGCCGTCCGGAAAGGCGATCAGGTACTGCTGGAGCGGGTAGACGCCGAAGGTATAGCGGATCTCGAACTCGCCGGGCTTGCCGTCCGGCCCGTCGGTCGTGACCAAGAACTTGCCGTCGCGCTTGAAGAAGCGAGAGGTGACGTCGCCCTGCGTGAAGCTCGCATCATCGAAGTTGCCGAGCACGGTCGCGGCCGTGGCCGCCTGCATCGCCAGCGCATGTTGCGAGCCGCGCCAGGCCGCCAGCTCGGCCGCGTGACAGCCGCCGCACGCGGCGCTGCCGACGAAGCCCGGCGCGTCGCCTGGCTGCGCGGCGGCAGCGGCGGCGCAGACCCGGCCGGCCGCGATCGCCACGATCGCTCCGGCCGCGAGGCTTCCGACGACGACCGCGCGCGCCAAACCCGATGGCCTCAGCAAGACGGTCAGGGCCCGCCACTGAACGCGGCGTCGAACTCGTCGCGCGAGACGATGCCATCGC
>DATAOG010000152.1:0-8139 GCA_036265855.1 Geminicoccaceae bacterium
GACGCCATGGCGGCGGTCGCGAACCCGCTGCGCATGTCGCTCGCCGAGTTCCTCGACTGGGATGACGGCACGGACACTCTCTACGAGCTCGTCGAGGGGCGGATCGTCGCCATGGCGCCGCCGAACGACGCCCATGGCACCATCATCATGAACATCGGGCTTGCAATCGGACCGGCGCTGAAGGCTCCCTGTCGGATTGTCGGCAACGCCGGAATCGTCCTGCCGGAGCGGGATGATCGCTACTACGTCGCCGATCTCGCCGTCACCTGCGACCAGCCGGCCAGCCAGCGCCGCTTTCTGCCCGAGCCCCGGCTGATCGTCGAGGTGCTGTCGCGCTCGACCGCGGCCCACGATCGAGGCCTCAAGGGCGAGGACTACCGCCAGCTGGCTTCAGTCCAGGAGATCCTGTTCGTCTCCAACGACGAGCGGCGCGTAGTGCGGCTGCGGCGGGAGGTCGATCACTGGGCGATCGATGATTTCATCGGCGACGCTTCGGTGCGCCTCGTGAGCATCGACGCGACCATGTCGCTCTCGACCATCTACGCCAACGTCGCGTTTGGCGAGCCGTCAACTCCGGCTCCAGATTCGGGGTCAGAGGGTCGTCAACAGCGGCGCAGGAAGCCTGCGACAGCTCGGCGCTCGCGGCCACGCGCCAAGCCATAGCGGTCTCCTCGGCTCATCCTCAAGCGTTCAGATAGTTCAGCGCCAGACCGGGGCGGGGCCAGGGCAGGGCGACCAGGCGGCCGGAGCCGGAGAGGGTGACGTAGGCGGTCTTGAGGTCCGGGCCGCCGAAGCAGATGTTGGTCGTGTGCAGGTCCGGCATCGGCACGTGCTCGATCGAAGAGCCGTCGGGCGAGATGATGGTGATGCCGCCGTGCGCGAGCGTCGCGACGCAGATGTTGCCGTTCGCCTCGACCGCGAGCGAGTCGAAGCGCTGGTAGGCGCCGCCGGGCTGGGCGACCAGGCGGCCGCCGTGCGGCGAGGGCCAGGGCTGGCGCGCGAGCACGCCGGGCTCGAGGATGTCGAAGGCCCAAAGGCGCGCAGCCTCGGTCTCGGCGACGTAAAGGGTGCGGCCATCAGGGGAGAGGCCGATGCCGTTGGGCGTCACCATCGGGAACGCGACCAGGCGGAGCAGCGAGCCGTCGGCCCTGGCGTAGAACACGGCACCATAGTCCAGGTCGCGCTGGCGTCGCTTGCCCAGGTCGGTGAAGTAGAAGCCGCCCTCGGCATCGAACACGATGTCGTTCGGCCCGCGCAGCTGGACCTCGGCCGTGCCGCGGTAGAGCACCTCGACCGCGCCGGTCTCGAGGTCGATCCGCTCGATCCGGCCGCCCGAATAGTCCCAGGCCTGGACCACCGGCCGCAGACCGTGCTCCGGGTCCTGGATGAACTCGAAGCCGCCGTTGTTGCAGATGTAGCACTTGCCGTCCGGGCCGATTGCGGCGCCGTTCGGCCCGCCGCCCGGGGTGGCGACGATCTCCTTGGTGCCGTCGGGCAGCACGCGGGTCAGGCAGCGGCGCTCGATCTCGACCGCCAGCACCGAGCCGTCCGGCATCGCGACCGGACCCTCGGGGAACCGCAATCCGGTCGTGATCTCGCGCAGCTCGGCCATGTCCCCCTCCCGGTTACCGTCTTGTGTATTGGGGCCAAGCTAACAGCGCCGGCCTGGAAGGGAAAGCGAGCGGGAGCTTAACGAAGCGCTCATGCGAAGCCGCCATGATCCAGGCGCAGAGCGCCGACGCGCCGGAGCTATCCCGAAGGCCGTCTCATCGAGCTCATCGCAGGGGGAAGCGCCGTGTCCGAAGCCAGTTCGACAGCCGAGTCCGCGTTCCACGGCCGGGCCCTCCGCCGCGCGCGCCGCAGCGACCGCGGCCGGCCGGCCCTGCTCGCCTGGCTGGCCGGCCTCAGCGTGCACTGCGCCTTGGTCCTGTTGCTGATCGTCTGAGGCCCTGGCGCCGGACTACGATCGATCCGGCGCCTCGGAGGCCCCGAGCAGAGCCTCCAGCCGCGCCTGCTCGGCGGCGCTCAACGGCACGGGCTCGGCCCGGCGGCGCCGGCGCAGATGCAGCGCGATGCCGCCAGCTCCCAGCAGCAGGAGGGCCCCCGGCCCGAACCACAAGCCCCAGGTCGCGGGCTCGACCGGCGGCTTCAGCAGCACGAAGTCGCCGTAGCGCTCGGTCAGGAAGTCGATGATCTGCCGGTCGCTGTCGCCGGCGACCAGCCGCTCGCGCACCAGCCGCCGCAGGTCGTCCGCGAGATCGGCGTTGGAATCGTCGATCGACTGGTTCTGACAGACCAGGCAGCGGAGCTGCTTCGAGAGCGCCCGGGCGCGCTGCTCGAGCGCCGGATCGGCCAGCATCTCGTCCGGACTGGTCGCGGCCCGCACGCCCGGCGCCAGCAGCGCCGCGAGCAGCAGCAGAGAAAGCACAAGATGCTTCATCCGTTCAGCTTCGCGAGCATCGGCAGTAGCGTCTGGTCGATGTCCTGGGGCATCAGGGGGCCGACGAACTTTTGCCGGATGCGGCCCTTGGCATCGATCACGAAGGTCTCGGGCACACCGTAGACGCCCCAGTCGATCGCGATCCGGCCCGACTGATCGGCGCCGATCCGCCGGAATGGGTCGCCGAGCTCGCCGAGCCAGGCGCCGATCTGGCCCGGCTTGTCCTTGTAGTTGATGCCGTAGATCGGAACGCCGCTCTCGGCGAGACGCATCAGCAGCGGATGCTCGGCGCGGCAGGGGATGCACCAGGACGCGAACACGTTGACCAGCACGACCTGACCCTTGAGGTCCGCGCTCGAGAGCCCGGGCCGGTCGAGCCCCTCAACCGGCGGCAGGTCGAACTCGGGCACCGCCTTACCGATCAGCGCGGACGGCAGGATGCTCGGGTCGCGGGTCAGCCCGAGCGCAAGGCCGATGCCGACGCCTGCGAACACCAGGACCGGAATGAGGTAGAGCAATCGGCGCACGGTCATCGCTCCGGCATCAGGCCCGGGCGGCGGCCGCGGCCATTCGCGCGCGCGCCGCGGCCGGTGCGCCGACCCGGTGCCGGCGATCGGTCAGCGACCAGAGCCCGGCGATCCCCATGATCGCGACTCCGCCCCAGATCCACATCACCAGCGGATTGTCATAGATGCGAACCGCATGCGCGCCGGCCTCGGCCTTGGCGCCCTCGGCCGGATCGCCCAGGACGACGTAGAGATCGCGCCAGAAGCCGGTATCGATCCCGGCCTCCGAGGTCGACTGGCGCTCGACCGGGTAGAAGCGCCGCTCGGGCGTGAGGGTCGCGACCGGACGGCCGTCGCGGGTCACGATGAAGGTCGCGCGCCTGGCGACGTAGTTCGGGCCCTGGCGGTCGGCGATGCCCTCGAGCTTGAAGCTGTAGCCGGCGAGGCTCGCCGTATCGCCCGGCTGCATGACCAGGATCGCCTCGCCGCGCCAGGCGCTGGAGGCGGTGATCCCGGCGATCACCACGCCGAGCCCGATATGGGCGAGTGTCATGCTGTAGGCCGAGCGCGGCAGGCGCTGCGCCCGCTGCCAGCACTGCGCGAGCGGCAGGCGGAACAGCTGCACCCGGCCCGCGAGCTCGATCAGCGAGCCCGCGACCACCCAGGCCGCGAGCGCCATGCCGCCGGCCGCGAGCACGCCGCTGCCGCGGGTCAGCACGAGCCCCACGAGCGCGACGAGCGCGGTCAACGCGAAGGCGGCCTTCAACCGGCCGAGCACGCCCGCGAGATCGGCCCGCTTCCAGGCGAGCATGGCGCCGACCGGCACCGCCGCCAGCAGCGGCACCATCAGCGGCGCGAAAGTGGCATCGAAATAGGGCGGGCCGACCGAGATCTTGGGGCCGCCCAGCGCCTCCAGCAGAAGCGGATAGAGGGTGCCGAGGAAGACCGTCGCACAGGCGGTAGCGAGCAGCAGATTGTTGAGCAGCAGGCCGCCTTCGCGTGAGATCGGCGCGAACAGGCCGCCGCCCTGCAGCCGCGGCGCCCGCCAGGCGTAAAGCAGCAGCGAGCCGCCGATCGCGACCGCGAGCAGCGCTAGGATGAAGACCCCGCGCGCCGGGTCGATCGCGAATGCATGCACCGAGGTCAGCACGCCCGAGCGCACCAGGAAGGTGCCGAGCAGGCTCAAAGAGAACGCCAGGATCGCGAGCAGGATGGTCCAGCTCTTGAGGCTCGCGCGCTTCTCGACCACGATCGCCGAGTGGAGCAGCGCGGTCGCCGCGAGCCACGGCATGAAGGACGCGTTCTCGACCGGGTCCCAGAACCACCAGCCGCCCCAGCCGAGCTCGTAGTAGGCCCAGTAGCTGCCGAGCGCGATGCCGAAGGAGAGCGCGCACCAGGCGGCGAGCGTCCAGGGCCGCACCCAGCGCGCCCAGCTGGCGTCGACCCGCCCCTCGATCAGCGCCGCGATCGCGAAGGCATACGCCATCGAGAGCCCGACGTACCCCGTGTAGAGCATCGGCGGGTGGGCGGCGAGCGCCGGGTCCTGGAGAATCGGGTTGAACCCCTGACCGTCCGGCGGCGCCGGGTCGAGGCGCACGAACGGGTTCGAGGTGAACAGCATGAAGGCGATGAAGCCCACGCCGATCAGCGCCTGCACGCCCAATACCCGCGCCCGGAACGGCGCCGGCAGATTGCGCCCGAACAGGGCGACACCGGCGCCGTAGAGCGCCAGGATCCAGACCCAGAGGACCAGCGAGCCCTCGTGATTGCCCCAGGCCGCGGCGATCTTGTAGATCAAAGGGTTGCCGGAATAGGAGTTGTCGGCAACCAGGCGGACCGAGAAATCGGAGCTCGCGAACGCCTGGATCAGGGCGCCGAACGCGAGCGTCAGGCATAGGAACTGCCCGAGCGCGGTCGTGCGCGCGAGCTCCATCAGCGCGGCGTCGTGCCGGGCGGCGCCCCAGAAGGGCGCGCTGCCCTGGACCAGGGCGAGGCCCAGCGCCAGCACGAGCGCGTAGTGGCCGATCTCGGCGATCATCGATGGTCGCCGCTCGTGGCCGCGGCCGGGGTCGCCTCGGCGGTCTCGCCCTCCCGCCAGCGGCCTGCAGCCTTCAGCGCGTTCGCGACTTCGGGCGGCATATATTTCTCGTCGTGCTTGGCCAGCACTTCGCTGGCGACGAACACGCCCTCGCCATCGATGCTGCCCTGCGCGACGATGCCCTGGCCCTCGCGGAACAGATCGGGCAGGAGCCCCCGGTAGCGCACCTTTACCTCGTGCGCCTTGTCGGTCAGCGCGAAGCGGACGGTGCCGTCGGCGGCCGTGCGGTCGACGCTGCCGGGCACGACCAGGCCGCCGAGGCGGAAGCGCTGGCCGGCGTCGACCCGCCCGGTCGCGATGTCGGTGGGCGTCACGAAGAACGCGATGCTGTCGGAGAACGCGAGCACGACCAGGCCGGTCGCGCCGCCGAGCAGCACCAGAAGCGCGACGACCAGCATCAGCCGCTGGCGCTTGCGCAGGCGCATCAGGCGCGCCCGCCCGCCGGATCGGTGGCGTCGGCAGCGAGATCGGGTTCCGGGCGCGCGGGCCGCAGCCGGGGCCGGCTCGCGGCGCGCGGCCGGACCACCCGGCGCAGCTGGTCGAGCTCGGCCGCGCGTCGACGCGCCGACCACCAGCTCTCGGCCAGGAGACCGATCAGCACGAGGGCGGCAAAGCCGAACGCCGGCCAGACGAAGGCCGCGTAGCCGCCCATCGCGAAGAAGTCGCTCAAGCGCGCGCTCCCAGGACCAGCATCACGCCATTCCGGCCAAGACATAGCGCGGATCGCGGCCTTTGCCCACCGCCCCACGACGGCCTATCTGGCGGATGCCGGCAAGCTCGTAGCGCACGATCTGGTCGGGCGCTGGCGTTCGGGTTATGAAGCGGGCATGACCTTTGCCCTCCAGATCGAGGAGCCGGGCGCGCCGGCCCTGGCGCCGCCGTCCGAGCCGGGCGCGCTCGCGCGCGAGATCGAGGCCCTGCTGGCCGCGGTCGAAGGCCACGACCAGGCCATGCTGCTGCCGCAGCTCAAGGAATGGCTGGCGCGTCACCAGACCCACCTGCGCCGCCGGTTCGAGGCCGACAACGACGCCGAGGCGGTGGTCTACGGCCGCAGCCGGCTGATCGACGCGTTGCTGCGCGGCCTGCTCGGATTTGCTCATGCGCGCGTCTTCAAGATGGCCAATCCGACCGCGGGCGAGCGCCTCGCGCTCGCGGCCGTCGGCGGCTACGGTCGCGGCGAACTCGCGCCCCATTCGGACATCGATCTTCTGTTCCTGCATCCCTACAAGCGGACGCCGCACATCGAGCAGATGATCGAGTTCGCGCTGTACCGGCTTTGGGATCTCGGTCTCAAGGTCGGCCAGGCGACGCGCTCGGTCGACGAATGCCTGCGGCTGGCGCGCACCGACCTGCAGATCTGCACGAGTCTGCTCGAGGCGCGCTATCTGTGGGGCGAGCGGGCGCTCTTCGAGACCTTCGCGAGCCGCTTCCGGGCCGAGGTGGTCGAAGGCCGCAGCCGGGTGTTCGTCGAGGCCAAGCTCGCCGAGCGCGATGCCCGCCACCAGCGCACCGGCGACAGCCGCTATCTGCTCGAGCCCAACATCAAGGACGGCAAGGGCGGGCTGCGCGACCTGCAGACGCTGTTCTGGCTCGGCCGGTTTCTGTACGGGATCGACGATCCCTCCGGGCTGGTCAGCCACGGCGTGCTCAACGAGGCGAGGCTCCGGCATTTCGGCAGGGCGCGCCGGTTCCTCTGGACGGTGCGTTGCCATCTCCACTACCTGACCGGCCGGCCGGAGGAGCGCCTGACCTTCGACCTGCAGCCGGAGGTGGCGCGCCGTATGGGCTATCGCGAGCGGCGCGG
The DNA here is from genome assembly GCA_036265855.1 of Geminicoccaceae bacterium. GTDB lineage: Bacteria > Pseudomonadota > Alphaproteobacteria > Geminicoccales > Geminicoccaceae > DATAOG01. The sequence continues at coordinate 6,849 of DATAOG010000152.1, forward strand.
AGCGAGCAGCGTCGAGCGCTTCATGAAGCACTACTACCTGGTCGCCAAGGAGGTCGGGGCGCTGACCCGGATCTTCTGCGCCGCGCTTGAGGAGCAGCACCGGCGCCGGCCGCTGGGCCTGGCCCGCTTCGGCTTCGGTCGCCGCCGGGTCGACGGCATGATCATCCAGGGCGGCCGGATCCTGCCGGCCACCCCCGACCTGTTCGAGCGCGAGCCGGTCGCCATGCTGCGGCTGTTCCACCTTGCCCAGGAGCGCGATCTCGATATCCACCCCGAGGCATGGCGCGCGGTCACCCAGAGTCTCCGCCGGGTCGACGGCGAGCTGCGTGAGAGCAAGGCGGCCAACGAGCTGTTCCTCAGGATGCTGACCTCGCGCAAGGATCCGGCGACCACGTTGCGGCGGATGAACGAGGTCGGTCTGCTCGGTCGCTTCCTGCCCGAGTTCGGGCGCGTGGTCGCGCAGATGGAGCACAGTCTTTACCACGTCTACACGATTGACGAGCACACCATTCAGGCGATCGGGGTTCTGCATCAGATCGAGACCGGCCAGCTCGAGGGCGAGCTGCCGCTGGCGACCAGCCTGATGCCAAAGGTTTTGTCTCGGACCGAGCTCTATGTCGCGGTGCTGTTCCACGATCTGGGCAAGGGCAGGGTGGGCGACCACTCCGTGATCGGCGCGCGCATGGTCGAGCGGAGCGGGCCGCGGCTCGGCTTCAGCGACGAGCAGATCGAGACCGTGAGCTGGCTCGTGCGCCATCACCTGCTGCTCAGCCGGGTCGCGTTCAAGCGCGACATCGAGGATCCGAAGACGGTGAGCGACGTCGTCGACATCATCCAGTCGCCCGAGCGGCTGCGTCTGCTGCTGGTGCTGACCGCGGCCGACATCCGGGCGGTCGGGCCGAACGTCTGGAACGGCTGGAAGGGCCAGCTGCTGCGAGCCCTCTATCATGAGGCCGATGCGGTGCTCGCGGGCGGTGATGCAAGCGGCCGGCGGCAGGACCGGGTCGAGGCCGCCAAGCGGGCGCTCGCCGAGGCTCTGGCCGGCTGGCCGGCAGCCGAGCGCGAGCACTTCCTGGCCCGGCACGACCCGCGCTACTGGCTGAGCTTCGACCTCGAGACGCTGCTCCGGCACGCCGAGCTCGTCCGCCGGGCCGAGGCCGCGCGCAGCCCGCTCACGCTCGAGTTCCGGGTGGACGTGTTCCGGGCGCGCACCGAGCTCGTGCTGTTCGCGCCCGATCATCCGGGCCTGTTCATGCGGGTCGCGGGCGCGCTCGCGCTGAGCGGCGCCTCG
>DATAOG010000153.1:0-6364 GCA_036265855.1 Geminicoccaceae bacterium
AAATGCACCAACATCACGTACTATGGTCTACTGCCGCCCATTTGGCAAGCGCGCTGATTAACATTACAAAGTTTTCATGAAGCTCGAGGCGCCCAGGCGCAATGGCGGCCAAGACCAGAGGAAGAGATGACGCAAGATCGAGGAGGAGACCCGTTCAGCGCGGGAATCGCGGTCGTGCCTCATTTCCGCGGGGCTGGACGTTTCCGGCCGCCGCTCCATCTCTGAGCCTCCGTCCCTGCGGCCGGCGCGGGGGCGGCGAAATGCGGTCCGGCCGAAGCTCGCGCCCGAGCCCCCGCTACTTGCCGGTGCTGGCCGCGGCCGCGCTGCGGGGGATGAACTCGAGGTCGGCGACCTCGGCGCGGCTCGCGCTGTGGGTGTTGTCGGTGTCGGCCTCGATCGCGATCTGGCTCGGGTTCTGCGGCTCGCCGCCGAACGCGTTGCGATAGTCGGCGGCGACGTCGACCTGCTCTTTGAACCACTCGCCGGTCGGGCTGCTCGAGGGCCGGAGGATCTTGATCATGCCGGCCGAGCCCATATAGGGGCTCTTGAGCATCTCGCCGCGCGCCCGCTCGCCGCAGAACACGTACCGGAGCACGCGACCGGGGGCGTCCTTGCCGGCGAGCGCCTCGACCAGCGGCCGCTTCAGGCGCTCGAACCACGGCGTGAGCTCGGGCCGGTACGGGAAGCCCACGTACACCGAAAGCGAGCAGTCGTCCTCGCCCTTGACCGTGAGATCGGTCGCCGGCGTCGCCTGGTCGACCCGCCAGCGCCAGGTGAGGATCGGGCGCCTGCCGAGGTCGACGTCGAGGGGCGCGTAGAGCGTCGAGACGCTGTCCTTGGAGACCACCTCGATCACGCCGTCCTGGCCGAGGCTGAACTGGTTTCCCGGCTTGTTCGGAGTCGGGAGCTCGCGCCAGCCTTCGGCCTCGAGCCCGGGCGCGAGCACCGCAAGCGCGGTCCCGGGCGCCAGGCTCAGCAGCAGAGCGAGCGCGGCCAGCGCCGTCGGTCGCCGGGCCCGATCACGTGCAAGGCACAGATTCATGATTGGTCATCCCCATGCCGATCTCCTCCCGAGCCCCAACGGCTCGTGCAAGCTGCCGTTCCGGCGCCCGCGACCCGAACCGGCGGGCTCACGAAGGCCAGACCTCCTGCGCGACCTCGACGATCAGCGCGAGCTTTCGCCACTGATCGCCCTCGGAGAGCTCGTTGCCGTGGACCGTCGAGGAGAAACCGCATTGCGGGCTCAGCGCCAGCTGGTCGAGGGGCAGATGGCGGGCGGCGTCCTCGATCCGGCGCTTGAGCGCGTCCCTGCTCTCGAGCTCCGGGCGCTTGCTGGTCACGATCCCGAGCACCACAACCTTGCCCCGCGGCACGAAGCGGAGCGCCGAAAAGTCGCCCGAGCGGGCGTCGTCGTACTCGAGGAAAAACCCGTCCAGCGCGAGCTCGTTGAACAGGATCTCGGCGACCGGCTCGTAGCCGCCCGAGGCGACCCAGGCGCTCCGGAAATTGCCGCGGCAGAGATGGATGCAGACCGCCATGTCCCGGGGCCGGCCCTCGAGCGCGGCGTTGATCAGCCGGCAGTAGGTGCGCGAAAGGTCGTCCGGATCATCGCCGCGCGCACGGGTTGCCTCCCGAATTTTGGGATCGCAGAGATAGGCGAGGTTGGTATCGTCGAGCTGCAGGTAGCGGCAGCCGCGGCCCGCAAGATCGGTGATCTCGGCGCGGTAGGCGGCCGCGAGATCGGCGTAGAAATCGTCGAGGTCCGGATAGACCGTCCGGTCGATCGCCTCGCGGCCGCCCCGAAAGTGCAGCATCGAGGGCGAGGGAATGCAGACCTTGGGCGTGCGCCTCGTGCAGCTCCTCAGGAAATCGAAGTCCTGGCCCTGGATCGGGCCCTTGTGCCGAAGCCGGTCCGTGACCCGCATGGTCGGCGGCCGGAAGCCCACCTCGGTGCCATCGTCGCGGCGAAAGCTCGCGGCGAAGCCGCCCTCCTCGACGCTGACCCCCTCGAGCCGTTCGAGAAAATCGATATGGAAGAACGTGCGCCGGAACTCGCCGTCGGTGACCGCTCGCAGACCCACCGCCTCCTGCCTGCGCACCGCTTCCTCGATGCACTCGTCTTCGATCGCGCGGAGCTCGCCGGCGCAGATTTTGCCCTCGGCTCGCCGCGCGCGGGCCTCGAGCAGGCGCTGTGGCCGCAGCAGGCTGCCGACGTGGTCGGCCCGGAATGGTGGCGCGGTCATCGCTTCGCCCCCGAGTTGGTCGCCGCTCAGAGTCTTGGCTGGGATCGTCGCCTGTCAATGCCGGGGATCGCGTTGCAGCCGACCGGTTCACGGGTCGGCGCCGCGTCTGCTAGACTGAGACCCCGACCTTCGGAGCCGGATCGTGACCGCTGAGCAGCGCCCCACCTACGACGTGTTCCTCGATTGCCGCGGCCTCGTCTGCCCGATGCCGCTGATCAAGACCCGCCAGGCCCTGATGGTGGTCGACCCCGGCGCCACGATCTGCGTGCTCGCGACCGACCCGGCCTCGGTCGAGGACTTTTCCAGCTTCTGCGAGGCGACCGGGCACAAGCTTCTGAAGAGCGAGCATAGCGAGCAGATCTACATCTACGTGCTCGAGAAGGTCTGACGCTCGAGGGCTCCCCGCAGCTACGTGTTGAAGGGTTCCCTAGCCCGTTCGTGGGCGCGACAGGCGATGCCGAACCTGGCACTATGGCGCAAACTGCGCTCGAGGGAGCTCGGCCATGTCGCCCATCCTGGACCCAGCTCTGGTTCTGGCAAGGCTGAGCACTCTTCCGGTCGAGGTGCATGGCTCAGGGGACCTCGTGCTCGCCAGCGGCACGATGACCGGCAAGCTCCTGATCCTGAGGGATGGGGCGGTCGAGGTCGTGCGCGACGGCCTGCGGCTGGCCGAGGTCAGCGAGCCCGGGGCGGTGTTCGGCGAGATGGCAGCCCTCCTCGATCGTCCGCATACTGCGGACGTGCGCACGCTCGAGCCCTCCACCTTCTACGTCGCCGACGGCCAGACCTTTCTCAGGGTCCCGGCCGCGGCGCTTTACGTCGCCGTGATCCTGGCCGGGCGGCTGGACCTCGTGAACAGATACCTGATCGAGGCCCGCAGCCAGCTCAACCCCGCCGAGCGCGGCGGCATCCTCGACCAGATGATCGACAACATCGCCGAGGCGCTGCGCTTTGGCCCGCCCATGTGAAATGACCGGATCCGGCCGGCCCCTGGCGCAAGGGGTCAGCCGGTCTGGCCGCTGCGTCGGCCTCCGGCCGGACCTGCCGGTCGTCTCGATCGGTGCACGCAGGAGGCTGCCGTCCTCCAGATCAAGACGGCCGGCCTCCACGGTTTTTGGACCGCGGACCGGCGGCGCCGGCGATCTCCTGCGCCAGTTCCATCATTCGCAGCCCGATGGCACTGAGCCGGCCGAGCGCCCCGATCTTCGGATAGTCGCGCGCCGCCGCGAACAGGTCTTGCTGCTCGACCGCCTGGCGGCGGCCGTCGGCCGCGATCAGGATCCGGGTCGTGCCCCCGTCCGGATAGGGCTGACCGCGCGGCACCGGGCTGAGGGCTGCCGCCGGCGTCTCGCGCCGCCGTCTGGCGGCCTCGAGCTTGCGCCCGAGCGCCGGCTCGTCGATTTCGAAGAAGCGGTTCTGGTCGAGCGCGAACGCCAGCAGGTCCTGCAGCCGGCGCGGCGTGATCCGGCCTTCGGCCGGCCGCCCGCCGGCCAGGCGCGGCCCGACCGTGACCCGGCCGCCGGCGCGCACGACGAGATCGGGCGTGTCCTTGGCCGGCTCGCTGAGGTCGCCCGAATAGCGCCATTCAATGACGATCGCCTCGGGATCAGCCGGCAGCAGGTGGGTCATGGCGACGGTCTCCGTGGCGACGATCGCCGCGGCGGTTGCAGCCACGCGGCGCCGGCAGCAACGGCCGGCCCGAGGGCTCGTTCCCGCGCCCGGCCGGCGGCACAGACCTAACCGGGCATGATCTCGAAACCGGCGGCGGTGAACGCCTGGGTTAGCGCCTTATGGCCGATCTTCGCCATCTCGAGCGGGTTCGCCTTCTCCGGGTCCTGCTCGGCCTCGACGACGACCCAGCCCCGGTAGCCCACCTCCGCCAGCGCCTTCGCAAACGGGCGAAAATCGATCGAGCCGTCGCCCGGCACCGTGAACACGCCCTCGATCACGCCCCTGAGGAACGACCAGCGCTCCGCCTTGAGACGGGCGAGCACGTCGGCCCGGATGTCCTTGCAGTGCACGTGGTTGATGCGCGCGCCGTGGCGGCGCGAGGTGGCGAGCACGTCGCCACCGGCGAAGGTCAGGTGACCGACGTCCAGCAGCAGGCCAACCGAGCGATCGGTGTTGGCCATCAGAAGGTCGATCTCGCGCTCGGTCTCCACCACCGTGCCCATGTGGTGATGGTAGGTCATCGGGCAGCCCTCGGCCTTCAGCCAGTCGGCGAGCGCCGTGAGCTTCTCGCCATAGTCTTTGAACTCCTCGTCCGGCATGATCGGGCGGTCGCTGACCGGCCGGTCGATCTGGTTCTGCACGGTATCGGTGGTCTCGGCGTAGAGCAGGACCGGCGCGTTCAGCTCCTGGTATAGCCGCAGCTGCGCCGCCAGCCGCCGCTTCTCGTCCTCGAGCCCGCGCCGCCTGAGCTCGCCCGAGAACCAGCCGGTGATCAGCTCCAGCCCGTGCGCGTCCAGGATCGGCCGCAGCTCGCTCGGGTCGAGCGGGAACTTGGTGCCGTTCTCGACCCCCGCGTAGCCGGCCTCGTGCGCCTCGGACAAGCACTGCTTGAGGCTGATGTCGCCGCCGAGCTCGGGCAGATCGTTGTTCGACCAGCCGATCGGCGCGATCCCGAGCCGGATCGGACCGGCCCGGGTCCCGGATGCGGGCGCCATCGGTCAGACCCCGATCCGCTGCCTGCGGGCGCCCTCCTCATGCGCGGCGCGCGCCTCCTGGACCGCCTTGCGGCGGCTGACCTCCGGCACGCCGACGTCCCACCAGGCATCGCCCGGCGTCCACTGATGCGCCTGGACGTCGATCACGATCACGTAGGTCCGATCCGCGGCCTTGGCGCGCTTGAACGCGGCCTCGAGCTCGCCGATCCCGCGCACGTGCTCGGCGATGGCGCCCATGCTCTGCGCGTGCTGCGCGAAGTCGACCGTGACCTCGCGCTCGATCCGGCAGTCCTTGATCAGGTTGTTGAACGACGGGCTGCCCTTGAAGTTCTGCAGCCGATCGATCACCGCGAAGCCGCCGTTGTCGCAGACCACGACGATCAGCTTGTGGCCGGTGAGCACCGAGGAATAGATGTCGGAGTTCAGCATCAGGTACGAGCCGTCGCCGGTGAACACGACCACGTCGCGCGCCGGATCGGCCATCTTGGCGCCCCAGCCGCCCGCGATCTCGTAGCCCATGCAGGAAAAGCCGAATTCGCAATCGAAGGTCGCCACGCTCTTCGCCCGCCAGTTCTTGCAGAGCTCGCCCGGCAGGCCGCCGGCCGCGGTCAGCGCGAGATCGGTCGGATCGCAGATCCGGTTGATCGCGCCGACCACATGCGCGTAGGACGGGACCTCGACGTTGGTCGGCCCCGCGTGCTGGTCGACCGTCCGGTTCCAGGCGGCGTATTCCCTGGCGGCGCGCTCGAGCCATGCGGCCGGCGCCTTCCAGCCGGCGAGCCCGGCCGAGAGCTCGGTGAGCCCGACCTTTGCATCGCCGACGACCGCGAGCGCGCGATGCTTGACGGCATCGAAGCGGGCGGCGTTCAGTGCGATCAGGCGCACGTCCGGGTTGCCGAACACGGTCCAGGAGCCGGTCGTGAAGTCCTGGAGCCGGGTCCCGACCGCGAGCACGACGTCGGCCTCGGCGGCGAGCGCATTGGCGGACGCGCTGCCGATCACGCCGAGCGGGCCGGCGTTGCTCGGATGGTCCTGTGTGAGCGCCGCGCGCCCGGCGATGGTCTCGACCACCGGCAGCCGGTGGGTCTCGGCGAAGGTCGCGAGCTCGGCCGTGGCCAGCGAGTAGTGGACGCCGCCGCCGGCCACGATCAGGGGCTTCTCGGCCTTGCGCAGCAAGGTGGCGGCCGCGACCAGCTGCTCGACGTCGGGCCGGGGCCGCGGCACCCGCCAGACCCGGGGCTCGAAGAAGATCTCGGGATAATCGAACGCCTCGCCCTGGGTATCCTGGCAGAGTGCGAGGAACGCCGGGCCGCACTCGGCGGGGTCGAGCATGACGGCCACCGCCTGCGGCAGCGAAGAGATGATCTGCTCCGGGCGCGCGATCCGGTCCCAGTAGCGGGTCACGGCCTTGAACGCGTCGTTGACGGTCACGGTCGGATCGTCGAAATGCTCGAC
>DATAOG010000154.1:0-5065 GCA_036265855.1 Geminicoccaceae bacterium
CGGAGGCTCGGCCCGAGCCCGCACCGCCGGCGGCGCGCGCGCCGGCCCCCGAGCTGCCGCCGCCGCCCGCGCCGGAGCGCCCGCCGGCCGCCCCACCGCGCGGGGCGCGCGCGAGCGAGGAGCGGGTCAAGATGACCCGGCTGCGGCGGCGGATCGCGGAGCGCCTGAAGGAGGCGCAGAACACCGCCGCGATCCTGACCACCTACAACGAGGCCGACATGAGCGCGGTGATCGCGCTGCGCGAGCGCTACCGCGACACCTTCGAGCAGCGCCACGGCATCCGCCTCGGCTTCATGTCGTTCTTCGTCAAGGCCGCGATCAACGCGCTGCAGGCGTTCCCCGCGGCCAACGCCGAGATCGACGGCGACGAGATCGTCTACAAGCACCACTACGACATCGGGGTCGCGGTCGGCACGCCGTCGGGGCTGGTCGTGCCGGTGGTGCGGGACGCCGATCAGCTGGGGTTCGCCGAGCTCGAGAAGACGATTGCCGAGCTCGGCGCCCGGGCGCGCGACGGCAAGCTCGCGATCGAAGAGCTGACGGGCGGCACCTTCACGATCTCGAACGGCGGCGTCTACGGCTCGCTGATGAGCGCGCCGATCCTCAACCCGCCCCAGGTCGGCATTCTCGGCATGCACAAGATCCAGGACCGGCCGGTTGCGGTCCAGGGCGAGGTCGTGATCCGGCCGATGATGTACCTCGCGCTGTCGTATGATCATCGGATCGTCGACGGCCGCGAGGCGGTGGGCTTCCTGGTCCGGATCAAGGACTGCATCGAGGCGCCGGAGCGGCTGATGCTCGAGATCTGAGACCGCGGCCGGGCGGACCTTTGAGACGAGAGGGTGGATGACGGACGACAGCTTCGATGTGGTGGTGATCGGCGCCGGCCCGGGCGGCTACGTCTGCGCGATCCGCGCGGCCCAGCTCGGCATGAAGGTGGCCTGCATCGACAAGCGCGGCACCTTCGGCGGCACCTGCCTGAACATCGGCTGCATTCCGTCGAAGGCGCTGCTGCACTCGTCCGAGCTGTTCGCCGAGGCGCGCGACGGCCTGAACGCCTACGGCATCAAGATTCCGACCGTCGAGCTCGATCTGGGCGCCATGCAGGACCAGAAGGCCAAGGTGGTCAAGGAGCTCACCCAGGGCGTGGAGTTCCTGTTCCGCAAGAACCGGGTGACCGGGATCAAGGGCAGCGCGCGGCTGAACGGCCCCGGCCGGGTCCAGGTTGAGCTCAACGGCGGCGGCAGCCAGGAGCTGTCGGCCCGCCACGTGGTGCTGGCGACCGGCTCCGAATCGGCGTTGCTGCCGGGCATCGAGATCGACGAGCAGCGGATCGTGTCCTCGACCGGCGCGCTCGAGCTCGACGCGGTGCCCGGGCATCTCCTCGTGGTCGGCGCCGGCTACATCGGGCTCGAGCTCGGCACCGTGTGGCGCCGGCTCGGCGCCAAGGTCACCGTGATCGAGTATTTGGACCGGATCACGCCCGGCATGGACCTCGAGCTGTCGCGCCAGTTCCAGCGCCTGCTCTCGCGCCAGGGCCTGGGCTTCAAGCTCGCGACCAAGGTCAGCGAGATCGACGGCAGCGGCGATCGCCTGCTGGTCACGACCGAGGCCGTCGAGGGCGGCGAGCCCGAGCGGATGAAGGCGGACGTCGCGCTGGTCGCGGTCGGGCGGCGGCCCTACACCGAGGGCCTGGGCCTCGAGACCGTGAACCTCGCGACCGACAACCACGGCCGGCTCGAGGTCGGCGACAACTTCTCGACCAACGCGCCCGGAATCTATGCGATCGGCGACTTGATCCGCGGGCCGATGCTCGCGCACAAGGCCGAGGACGAGGGCGTATGCGTCGCCGAGCATCTGGCCGGGCAGAGGCCGCACATCGACTACGACGCGATCCCGGCGGTGATCTACACGGCACCCGAGGTCGCCTCGGTCGGCCGCTCCGAGGAGCAGCTGAAGGAGGCCGGGATCGCCTACAAGACCGGCAAGTTCCCGTTCTCGGCCAACGCGCGCGCCCGCGCCACCGGCCAGACCGACGGCTTCGTCAAGGTTCTGGCGGACGCCGCGACCGACCGCCTGCTCGGGGTCCACATCATCGGCGCCGAGGCCGGCACGATGATCGGCGAGGCGGCGCTCGCGATGGAATTCGGCGCGTCGTCGGAGGATCTCGCCCGGACCAGCCACGCCCATCCGACCCTGGAGGAGGCGATCAAGGAGGCGGCGCTCGCGGCCTACAGCTCGCCGCTCCACATCTGAGCGGCGCGATGCCGGCCGGCGGCGGATCTCGGACGAGCCTGGCGCCGTGACGGTCCTGGTCACCGGCAGCGCGGGCTTCATCGGCTATCACGTGAGCCTGGCCCTGCTCGGGCGCGGCGAGACGGTGCTGGGGCTCGACAACCTCAACAGCTACTACGACCCGGCGCTCAAGGCCGCGCGGCTCGAGCGCCTGCGCGCTCACCCGGGCTTCGCGTTCGAGCAGGCCGATATCGCCGACCTCGAGAGGGTCCAAGGTCTCGCCCGGCGCGCCCGGGACCAGATCACCGCGGTCGTGCACCTGGCGGCGCAGGCCGGCGTCCGCCATTCGCTGACGGCGCCCTTCGACTACGTCCAGAGCAATCTCGTCGGCCACATGGTGATGCTCGAGGTCTGCCGGCACGAGCTGCCGGCGCTCGAGCATCTGGTCTACGCCAGCTCGAGCTCGGTCTACGGCGGCAACACCAAGATCCCGTTCGCGGTCGACGACCGGGTCGACCGGCCGATCTCGCTGTACGCCGCGACCAAGCGCGCGGACGAGCTGATCAGCCACTGCTACAGCCATCTCTACGGCATCCCCGCGACCGGGCTTCGCTTCTTCACGGTCTACGGTCCCTGGGGGCGGCCGGACATGGCGGCGTTCCTGTTCGCGGACGCGATCACCGCCGGCCGGCCGATCACGCTCTATAATCAAGGCGAGATGGAGCGCGATTTCACCTACATCGACGACATCACCGCGGGCGTGCTCGCGGCGCTCGACCGGCCGCCGCCGGCCGACGCGGGCGCGCCGCACCGGCTCTACAACCTCGGCAACCACCGGCCGGTGGCACTCCGCCAGTTCGTGGCCGTGCTCGAGGCCGCGCTAGGCAAGCGGGCCGAGATCGAGCTCGCGCCCTTGCCGCCCGGCGATGTCGTTCGCACCTCTGCCGACATCGAGGCGAGCCGCCGCGACCTCGGCTTCGAGCCGAAGACCCCGATCGAGGACGGCCTGCCGCGCTTCGTCGCCTGGTACCGCGAGTATCGCGGGATCTGACCTGCCATCGAAGCTCGTGGGCGGCTCGGAGCCCGGGCACCGTCGGACGGCGTGCAGCCGCAGATGCCAGGCCTTGCGGCCTTCTCTGCCTCGCTCGCCCCGCGACCCTCACTAAAGCATTTTCATCTTAGGTGGATGCATATCCGCAGTGGTGGAGATAGCGGGCGCATTCGGCTGGCGGGACGGTGGCGAGGAGGCGGCCGATGGTCGACCAGAGCTCGTCCTTGGTCCGGGCGGCGGCTTTGCGTAGCAGGGCCTTGAGCTTGGCGAAGACCTGTTCGATCGGGTTCAAGTCGGGGCTGTAGGGCGGCAGATAGAGGATCGAGGCGCCGGCCGCGGCGAGCGCCTGGCGGACGCCGTCAACCTTGTGAGCCGCGAAATTGTCAAGCACCACGACGTCACCAGGCGCGAGCGCCGGCGCCAGGGCTTGCTCGACGTAGGCGCGGAAAGCGATCCCGGTCACTGGCCCGTCGAGCACCAGCGGCGCCAGGATGCCGGTCTGCCTGAGGCCGGCGATGAAGGTCGTCGTGCGCCAGTGGCCGTGCGGCACGGCAGCGACCAGGCGTCGGTCCGAGGGGCTGCGGCCGTAGCGCCGGGTCATGTTGGTGGCGGTCGCGGTCTCGTCGAGGAAGACGAACCGCGAGGGATCCATGAAGCGCTGCCACACCCGCCACCGCCGGCGTTGGCTGGCGACGTCGGGGCGGTCCTGCTCGGCCGCTCTCAAGGACTTTTTTTATGCCTGAGGCCGATCCGGCGGAGCGCGTTGTGGATCGTCGACAGCCCGGCCCGCACCCCGCAGCGGCGCTTAAGCTCGCTCTGGAGCTCGGCGAGGGTCAGATCGGGCGTCGTCTCGACCAGCCGGCGCAGGTCGGCTGCGTGGGGCTCGAGCACCGGCCGTCGGTGCCCACCGTAGCGCGCGGGGGCGGCGCTGCCCGTCGTCCGCACCCGCTGCATGAGCTTGATCGCGGCCGACGGGCTGACCGCAAACCGGCGCGCGGCTTCCCGGATCGAGCTGCCGTGCTCGACCGCACGGACGATGCGCAGCCGCAGGTCCATGGACATCGGTGCTGGCATGGCGACATCCCCGTAGTCTCAACCGTTATTGTCGAATCACAGGCACCGATTCCACGCAATAGGAATATGCTCTAGAAAGCGCCAGTCGGTGCCGTTGTTGATGAGCTCGTTGGGGCTGGATCTGATCGCGCCGACTTCATGGAATTTAAGCCCGTAGAATCGGATCGTGTCCTCCGGATCAAACTCGCGCCATTTGTCGTATGGTAATTCGGACGAGGTCTGTATTTCGGTAAGCGCCTGGAGTGCATAGTCATACCGCGGCGTGTATCCGGCCTCGACCAAGCGTCGTGCCGCCGTGGTCGGCTCGGTGGCGCAGATCTCGGCGGCTTTGAGGAACGCGCGGAGCACGCGCTTGGTTGCGATTGGATGATCGCGTACGAAATCGGCGTTGCCAACACACATGCAGCAGTAATATTGCGACCAAGGCTTGTCCATAGCGGTATTCAGGATCGCGCGCCCGATCTTGCTGGCACGCAGTTCCTGCGGCTCGGGCGGGAAGCCCAGGAATGCGTCGATCTCGCCAGCCTCGAACAGTTTCACAGGCTTCACATCGGGGCTCGCAATCCAGTTGATGTCGACCTCAGGGTCAAGCCCCACATAGGCTGTCAGGACCTTTAGGAACAAATGCCTGCCGACATTAAGTTGAGAGACGCCGACCCTCTTGCCCTTGAGCCCGCTGATCGTTCTGATCGGCTCCTGCGCGAG
>DATAOG010000155.1:0-1627 GCA_036265855.1 Geminicoccaceae bacterium
CGCGGCCGGCGCGGGCTGGCTCGCTCGCTCCTGGGTGTCGGTCGCCTTCGCGGTCGGGTTTTTCCTGGTCTGGGAGGGGATCGTCCAGGGCTTCTCGGTGCCGCGCTACATCATTCCGGCGCCGTCTGCGATCTTCTACCAGTTCTTCCGCAACCTGCCGCGGATCTGGGAGTATACGCTCGTCACCGGCGGCGAGACGCTCGCGGGCTTCGGGCTCGCGATTGTCCTCGGCATCCCGCTCGCGCTGACCGTCGCCTTCTCGAGCGTCTTGCGAAAGACCTTCTACCCGGCCGCGGTCACGCTCGAGATGGTGCCCAAGATCGCGTTCGCGCCGCTCTTCGTCACCTGGCTCGGGTTCGGCTATCTGCCGAAGGTGATCATCGTCTTCCTGGTCTGCTTTTTCCCGATCCTCCTGAACGGGATCCTCGCGTTCACGTCCTTGCCCGAGGACCTCGGGCGCTTTTGCCGCTCGACCGGGGCGGGCGTGCTGCGCACCTTCTGGAACGTGCGCCTGCCGGCAGCACTGCCGCAGCTCTTCGTCGGCATCAAGGGGGCGGCGGTCAACGCCACGGTCGGCGCGACGATCGCCGAGTGGATCGGCGGCGATGCGGGGCTGGGCTACTACATCCAGATCGCGACCGGCGATCTGCGCATGGACCTCGCGTTCGCGATCATCATCATGCTGGCCGCGCTCGGCCTTGCGCTGTTCGGCGCCGTGGCCCTGGTCGAGAAGCTTTTGATCCCCTGGCACATCTCGCAGCGCGCCCCGATCCAGGGCCAGCGCTGAGCCGCCTGACACGCCGGCGCTCCCTGGCGGCCGCCCGGGAGTGCGGCTATTTAGAAAACTCAGCCTCATGTCGAAGAGGGATCCAGGCTATTCATCCGGGGCACGCGATCGAGGTCGAGCACCTGAGCAAGCGCTATGGCGACGTGCTCGCGGTCGATGACCTGAGCTTTGCCGTGCCGGTCGGCGCCGCGACCGCGCTGCTCGGCGCCAACGGCGCCGGCAAGACCACGACCATCGCGATGCTGCTGGGGCTGCTGCAGCCGAGCGCCGGCCGGATCTCGGTGCTGGGCGAGGACATGCTCCGGCACCGCTACCGCGTGCTCGGCCGGATCAACTTCTCCTCGCCCTACGTGGACCTGCCGGCGCGGTTGACGGTCCGCCAGAACCTCCGGGTCTACGCCGAGCTCTACGGCATCGATGAACCCGCGGCGCGTCTGCAGGCGCTTGCCGCCGACCTCGATCTCACGGCCTTCCTCGACCGTGCGACCGGCAGGTTGTCGGCCGGTCAGAAGACCCGGGTGCTGCTGGCGAAGGCGTTGATCAACCGGCCGGAGCTGCTGCTGCTGGATGAGCCGACCGCGTCGCTCGACCCGGACACCGCCGACGTGATCCGGAGCTATCTCGAGGACTATCAGCGGCGCCGGCGCGCGACCGTGCTGCTCGCGTCCCACAACATGGCCGAGGTCGAGCGCCTGTGCGCGAACGTCCTGATGCTCAAGGCCGGCCGGCTGGTCGATCAGGGATCGCCCGCGGCCCTGCTCCAGCGCTACGGCCGGGCCAATCTCGAGCAGGTGTTTCTCGACATCGCCCGCCGCCGGCCGCTGCCGAGCGCCGCCGAAT
>DATAOG010000156.1:0-4247 GCA_036265855.1 Geminicoccaceae bacterium
CGGGCCAGACCCTGCGGCTCGACGGCACGACGACCGCGCAGGTCAGCTACCACCTGGACCAGCCGGCGAGCGCTGTCCTGATCAGCCTCTACGACGAGGCCGGCCGGCTAGAGCATATTCCTATTGCGTGGAATCGGTGCCTGTGATTCGACAATATTGGTTGAGACCACTGGGATGTCGTCAATGCCAGCACCGATCTCGATGGACCTGCGCCTGCGCATCGTCGGAGCGGTCGAACGTGGCAGCTCGATCCGAGAAGCTGCGCGGCGATTTGCGGTCAGCCCGTCGGCCGCCATCAAGCTCATGCACCGGGTCCGCGCCACCGGCAGCGCCGCGCCGGCGCGCTCCGGCGGGCACCGGCGGCGCGTGCTCGAGCGCCACGAAGCCGACCTGCGGCGGCTGGTCGAGGCGACGCCCGACCTCACGCTGGCCGAGCTCCAGACCGAGCTGCAGCGGCGCTGCGGCGTGCGGGCCGGGCTCTCGACAATCCACAACGCGCTCCGCCGGATCGGCCTGCGGCATAAAAAAAGTCCTTAGAGCGGCCGAGCAGGACCGTCCCGACGTCGCCGGCCAACGCCGGCTGTGGCGCGTCTGGCAGCGCTTCATGGACCCGGCGCGGTTTATCTTCATCGACGAGACCGGCACCGCCACCAACATGGCCCGGCGCTACGGCCGCGGGCCGCTCGGCGAGCGCCTGGTCGCCGCGGTACCCCACGGCCACTGGCGGACTACGACCTTCGTTGCCGGGCTCCGGCAGAGTGGCGTCGTCGCGCCGCTGGTCCTCGACGGACCGATGACCGGCCGCGCGTTTCGCGCCTATGTCGAGCAGTTCCTGGCGCCGGCGCTCGCGCAGGGCGACGTCGTCGTGCTCGACAACCTGGCAGCCCACAAGGTTGCGGGCGTCCGCGAGGCGCTCGCCTCGGCCGGGGCCGCTCTCCTCTACCTGCCGCCGTACTCGCCCGATCTGAACCCGATCGAGCAATTGTTCGCCAAGCTCAAGGCGCTGTTGCGCAAGGCCGCGGCGCGGACTCGAGACGAGCTCTGGTCGACCATCGGCCGCCTCCTCGCCACCGTCTCGCCAGCCGAATGCGCCCGCTATCTCCACCACTGCGAATATGGTTCTACCTAAAGTGAAAACGCTTTTAGCGCGTGCGCGGTGGCCCGAGGCGCGTGCGCAGGCTCGAAGGCTCGAGAGACACGCCGTGGATCACGGCCCCGCTCGTGCCGAGCGGCGCCAGGAGTGTCCCGTCGACGATCACCTGAAGGCCGCCGGCATTGCCGGTCCAGAGCGCGAGGTCGGGCCGGTTCGGCACCAGCAGCACGTCGTTCGGCTCCAGCGTGTGGTCCCGCACATACTCGCCGCTCGCGCTCGAAATCCGGAGCCAGCTGCTCTCGATCGCGCGCAGCACCACCCTCGAGTTGGTGTTCTCCGGCTCGAACACCTGGCCGATCGGACCGAGCATCGCCCGATCGAGCGGCAACGCCGCGAGCTGGTCCCGGTGCGCGGCCGGGTCGGCCGGCGGTGTCGGGACTGCTTCCGGTGGGATGGACGGCGCCGGCGGCGTGGCGAGCGTCGTGGCTGAGCCAGCTGAGGCCGGCGGCGCGATCGTTACCGGTACCCTGACAGGTGATGCCGGAGCGGTCGGCGTGGCTGCCGGTTCCGGAGCAGGCGGCGGCTGCAGCGCAGCAGTCCGCTCCGGGGCGGGCGCTTCCACGGCCGCCCCGCCATTCGCCGGGTCGGCCGCGGCGTCGCCCGAGCTCGACGCGTCTTCCGTCGGGGTCGCGCCGTGCGGCCGCTCGGGCGCCCGCGGCTCGTTGGCGGACCGCATCGTCGGGGGCGTAGCATCGGAGGGCTCCGGCTCGAGACCATCCGCGCTGCCGCGCGAAGCTCCGGCCGCTAGCTCGTGCAGATCCGGCGGCACTTCGGCGACCGTCTCGTCCGCGGGCTGGCTGCCGTGGTTGAAATACCACCATCCGGTGTAAATCCCGGCGACTGCGGCGAGCGACAGCACCAGGGCCGGCGTCCTGGGCAGGCGGCTCTCCGGCAGCGGCGTGCGCACGCGCAGCCGCGTCCGGTCCGTCAGGTTGGCAACCGTCGACTTGATCTGGGAGACCAGATCGTCGCCGTCGAAGCCGAGATAATCAGCGTAGCTGCGCAGAAACCCGAGCGCGTAGGTCCGCCCGGGCATCGCCGTCAGATCGCCCTGCTCGATCCCGGACAGATAGCTCGGCCTGATCCGCAGCTGCTGCGCGACGTGGTCCAGATCCTGACCGCGCTCCATCCGCACCCGGCGGAGTTGGGCGCCGACCTCGCGCATCAAGGCCTCGGCGGGGTCGAGCTGGTCGTGATCGCCACTCATCGGACCGGGCATGTCATGCGCGGCCCCAGCCGCCGCAGCTCGGATTCTTCAGAGATGCAGCTGAACCCCGTGATCGAGCGCGTAGTTCCGCAGTCTAACACGCAGGCTGTGGTCGGGCAAATCGTAGAGCTGCCCCAGATAGTGGGCGAGGCGGCCGCAGCGAAGCGACCGGAGCATGGCCTTGACCGGGCCGACGTCGGCCGGCGTCAGCGACAGCGTCCGCACGCCCAGCCCGAGCAGGACCATGGCCTCAAGGGGCCGCGAGGCCATCTCGCCGCAGATCGACAGCGCCACTCCCGCCCGCCGGCAGTGCTCGACCAGCTCGCGCAGGAACGAGAGCACCGGCGGCGACAGCACGTCGTAGCGGTCGATCAGCTCGGGATTGCCGCGATCGCAGGCGAACAGGAATTGGAACAGATCGTTGCTGCCGATCGAGAGGAAATCGATCCGCGGCAAGAGCGCCCTGAGCTGCCAGAACAGCGAGGGGACCTCGAGCATGGCGCCGACCCGGATCCGGCTCGGCAGCACCTCGCCGCGCGCCTGCGCGCGCTCGAGCTCCATCGCCAGCAGCTGCTTGGCGGCGGTCACCTCGGCGACCTCGGCGATCATCGGGAACATCACGTCGAGTGGCCGGCCGTTCGCGCTCCTGATCAGCGCCCGCAGCTGCGCGCGCAGAATCGCCGGCCGGTCGAGCACCATGCGCATCGCGCGCCAGCCCATGGCCGGGTTCTCCTCGTAGGGGAAGCTCCAGTAGGGCAGGGTCTTGTCGCTGCCGACGTCGAGCGTGCGGAAGACCACCGGCCTGTCCCCGGCGGCGTGGCGGACCTTGGCGTAGAGTTCGCTCTGCGTCTCCACGTCTGGAAGACGGTCGCCGATCATAAAGGCGAGCTCGGTGCGATAAAGGCCGATCCCGTCGGCCGCGGTCGCCTCGAGCGCCGCGAGGTCGACCAGAAAGGCGGCGTTGAGATGCAGCCCGACCCGCATCCCATCCAGCGTTACCGCCGGCTGGTCGCGGAGCGTCGCGTACATCTGCTGCCGCTTGGCGCGATCGGCGAGCGAGCGGCCGAATGCCTGCTCGACGTCCTCGCCCGGCCGGACGAAGATCTGGCCGTTGTCGCTGTCGAGCGCGACCCGGTCACCGGGCTCGATCCGGGTCATCGCCGCCCTAACCCGGCCGACCATCGGGATGCCGAAGGCGCGCGCGACGATCGTGACGTGCGCGGTCGGCGAGCCCTCTTCCAGGATCACGCCGCGCAGCCGCGTGCGGTCGTACTCGATCAGCTCGGCCGGGCCGAGCGTGCGCGCGACCAGGATGAACTCCTCGGGCAGCGAGGCCGGGTCGTGCAGCTGGCTGCGGCCGGTCAGGTGCACCAGCAGGCGATCGGCCAGCGCCTCCAGGTCCTGAAGGCGCTCCTTCAGATAGGCATCCGCGATATGCGCCATGCGCAGCCGGGTCTCTTCCTGGACCCGGCGGACCGCCGCCTCGGCGGTGAGCCCGGTGCGAATCGCCTCGCGCATGCTGCGCCGCCAGCCGGCATCGTGGGCGAACATGCGATAGGCCTCGAGAACCTCGCGGTGCTCGCCGTCGGCGACTTCGGGCATCAGCAGCAGCTGGTCGACCGAGGCGCGCAGGCCGGCGATCGCCGCCTCAAGCCGGGCCGCCTCCCGGTCGGGGTCGTCCGCGACCAGCCGGGTGACCTCGATCCGCAGCTGGTGCAAAAGCGCGCTGCCGAGCGCCACGCCCTCGACCAGGCGCAGACCCTCGAGCCGCTCCGGCCCGGCCGCCCGGCCGAGCCCCGCCGGGAACTGGTTCGGGTCGAGCACGCCGCCCGCGGCCAGCATTTCCGCGAACACGGTGGCGATGATCTCGAGCGCCTCGACCTCCTC
>DATAOG010000157.1:0-3026 GCA_036265855.1 Geminicoccaceae bacterium
CGCCCTGGACGCCGATCCCGCCGGTGCTTGAGCGGTGGTCGACGATCGGCGATGGCCAGGTGTTCTCGCGCTGGTCGGAGGCCGGGGATCCGCCCGACGTGGTCTGGCGCGACCCGAATCGGGTGCGCGCCCAGTATGCGCTCGCGATCGACTACGTGCTGAGCGTGCTCGCTTCTTACAGCGCCCGGTTCGTTGGCGATCACACGCTTCTCATTCTGGTCGGCGACCATCAGCCAGCTCCTCTGATCAGCGGCGACGGCGCGGGTCGGGACGTGCCGATGCACATCATCAGCGGCTCGCGGGCGCTGCTCGAGCCGTTTCTCCGCTTCGGTTTCACGCCCGGATTGCGCCCTCCGCGCGGGCCGGCGGTCGCGCGTATGGATCAGTTTCGGGACATGTTCCTCGCCGCCTTCAGCCGGTCGGCCGGCACTCCCACAGCGCACGCGCGCTCGTGATCGTCAGGGTCGAATGGCTACGCCGGCCATCGCGGCGAGGAGACCCCGGGTCTGGTTCGATGGCCGCGCCGTCGAGCTCGTGGAGCTTCTGGACGCTTGGCTCGCGCCCGACCACCGCTACTTCAAGATGGAAGGCGCCGACGGCGCGACCTACATCCTGCGCCACGATCGGCCGAGCGGTCGCTGGCAGCTCACGCTTTATCAGTCGCCGGCCTTGGATTGCGCGGAACTGCCGGCGCGGACGGGGTGACGTCGCTGGCATCGGGACGAAGGCAGCGGGCGCCCGCGGTCAGAGTGCGGGTCGAGCCCGTTGGATACTCAATCTAATGGAAAGCGGATCTGGCAGCGGAGCCCGGCGGGATCGAACTCCAGGCTGGTGCTGCCGCCGAGATCGTGGGCGATGCCGCGCTCGATCACGACGCTGCCGAAGCCGCGGTGATCCGGCGGAGCGATCACTGGTCCGCCCGACTCGGTCCAGGTGAGGATGAGAGCCTCCCCGGCGGCCGTCCTTTCGATCGAGGAGCAGATCGTGACCCGCCCGCCCGGCATAGAGAGCGCGCCGTATTTGGCGGCATTGGTCGTCAGTTCGTGCAGCACCAGGCTCAGCGTCTGAGCGGCCCGAGCACCGAGCAACCGATCCTCGCCGGTGATCGTCAGCGCGGCGCCGTCCTTGCCGAGGTAGGCCTCGAACTCGTTCCTGATCAGCTCATGCAGGTGCGCGCCCTGCCATCTCTCCCTGGCCAGCAGTTCGTGCGCGCGCGCCATCGCGTGCAGGCGCCCGACCAGCGTGTCCGCATAGTCCGGGACCGAGCCGGCGCGCGCCTTGGTCAACAAGACCATGGCCTGAATCGACGCGAGCAGATTCTTGGCGCGGTGATCGATCTCGGCCGTCATCAACAGCTGCCGCTCGTCCGCCCGTTTGCGCTCGGTGACGTCGCGCAGGATGCCGGTGAACAGCCGCTCGCCGCCGAGGCTGAACTGCCCGATCGAGAGGAACAACGGGATCTCCGTGCCGTCCTTGCGCCGGCCCGTGACCTCGCGGCCGATGCCGATGATCCGTGCCTCGCCGGTGCGCAGATAGCGCGCCAGGTAGCGATCGTGCTGCTCGCGGTGGGGCGAGGGCATCAGCAGGCTGACGTTCTGGCCGATCAGCTCGTCGCGGGAATAGCCGAACAGGTGCTCCGCCTCGGGGTTCACGAACTCGATGATGCCCCGCTGATTGATCGTGATGATGCCGTCGGCGGCGGTCTCGACGATTGCGCGCAGACGCGCCTCGCTCGCCTGGACCGCAATCTGCCGCGCCTGCAACGATCCGGCCATGTCGTTGAAGCTGCCGGCCAGCCGGCGGAGTTCCGGGCTGCTGCCGGGCTCGACCCGGGCCCGGGCGTCGAGATCACCACGCTCCATGCGCTCGACCGCGCCCTCGAGGGCGACGAGCGGGCGCCGGATCCAGATCTCGGCGCACAGCAGCGCGGCCACCGACGCCAACAGGAACGCGAGCATCGTCAACCCGGCCTCGCGCCAGAACAGCCGGTCGGCTTCAGCGAGCTGGGTTGCCCAGGGCAGGCCTACCACCGCGAACAGGTCAGCTGACGCCAGGAGCGGGGCAAAGCCGTACATGCGTTCGACGCCGTCGAGTCCGACCGCCTCCTGAGTGCCCTCGCGCCTGGCGAGCATCGGCTCGACAATAGGAGCCTCGCGGATCTCGCGACCGATCAACTCGGCCGCAGGCGGCGTGCGGGCGAGCAGAGTGCCGCGATCGTCGATCAGGCTCATGGTGGCGCCGGCCGGCAACGGCGCGCTCAGGAGCGAGTCGGACAGCCGCCCCAGGTCGAACCCGAGCGCCACGACCGCCCGGACCTGACCGGCGTCGTCGAGCGCCGGATAGGCGATAGCGAGCCTCGGCTTGCCGGTCAGCCGCCCGACGATGTAGCCGCTGATCGCAAGGCGCTTCTCATGCAGCGCTGCCTGAAAATAGCTGCGGTCGGCGACGCTGACCGCCTGCTCGGGCGGTACTTTGAGCGCGGAGCAGAACTGTACTCCGTCGGGTCCGACCGCGCCAATGCCGGCGATCGTCGGGAACAGCTCCATGAACTCGGCCATCCGGGCGTTGCACCGGTCCACGTCGCGATTTTGAACCTCGGGGAGCTTGGCCGCGGCGCCGAGCAGATAGCGCGCGCCCTCGATGAACTGGTTCTGCTGCGCCGCCGCCAGATGCGCGAGCTCGAGCGCCTGAGCGGCGATCGCCGCCTTGCGCTGCTCGCGATCCACCAGCAGGCCGTGCACCTGCAGAGCGAGAACCGGCAGCGCCGCGCCTAAGACGAGGATCAAGAGACGGACGCTGAGCTTCATCAACTGCAGCCTCGGCGCGACCGGGGCTGACGTCGCAGGGTCGGCGTTGTTTGCACCGGCTGCAGCCTGCGCCGAGCCCGAGCCGATGGCAAGGTTTGAGCCGGCTGCCGGCTGGACCTTCACCGGGGCCGCGCCGCTATTTCCCCGAGTCCGAAGCGCCAACCCCGGCTGCGAGCGCAAGGGCGGCACAGGCTCGGCACTCGCTGCAGGACAGCACCC
>DATAOG010000158.1:0-3311 GCA_036265855.1 Geminicoccaceae bacterium
CTTGAGCCATGCAGCCCTTCGACTACGTGCGCGCCGGCGACCTCCACGCGGCGATCACGGGTGCCGGCGCGATCGACGGCAGCGCCTTCATCGCCGGCGGCACCGATCTGATGCAGCTGATGAAGGAAGGCGCCGCCGCCCCGCGGCATCTGATCGACATCAACGGGCTGCCCTGCACCGAGATCAAGGTGCTGCCCGAAGGCTTGCGGCTGGGCGCGCTCGCGCGCATGGCGGATGTTGCCGACGACCCCGACGTGCGCAGAAGCTTTCCGGCGATCGCCGAGGCGCTGCTGGCTAGCGCCTCGCCGCAGGTGCGCAACGCCGCGACGATCGGCGGCAACCTGTTGCAGCGCACCCGCTGCACGTATTTCCGCGACCCGGCGATGCCCTGCAACAAGCGGGCACCTACCTCCGGCTGCAGCGCGCTCCGCGGCGACCATCGGCTGCACGCGATCTTCGGCGGCAGCGAGCACTGCATCGCGACCCATCCGTCCGATCTGGCGGTCGCGCTGGTGGCGCTGGACGCGGTGGTCGAGATCGAGGGCCCCGGCGGCCCACGGCGGATCCCGGCTTTGGAGCTGCACCGGCTGCCGGGCGATCTGCCCGAGCGCGACACGGTCCTGGAGCCGGGCGAGCTGATCGTCGCGGTCGAGGTCGAGGCCTCCGCCGCGGCCGCCCGCTCCTGTTACCTGAAGATCAGGGACCGGGCGTCGTTCGAGTTCGCGCTCGTGTCGGTCGCGGCCGGTCTCGAGATCGAGGACGGCGTCGTGCGGGCGGCCAGGCTCGCGGCCGGCGGGGTCGGCACCAAGCCCTGGCGGCTGCAGGCGGCCGAGGCGGCGCTCGCCGGCCAGCCGGCAACACCCGAGAGCTATGAGCTCGCCGCGCATGCGATCGAGGGCGCGAGGCCGCTGCCGATGAACGCGTTCAAGGTCGAGCTTTTGCGCCGGGCCGTGCGCCGCGCGCTGCTGGCCCTGGGAGGAACGCCATGAGTCCGGCGATCGGAGAGCCGCTGAGCCGGGTCGACGGCCCGGCGAAGGTCACGGGCCAGGCGAAATACGCCGCCGAGTTCGAGCTGCCGCAGCTCGCTCATGGCGCAATCGTCCAGAGCACGATCGCCAAGGGCCGGATCACCGAGATCGACGCCTCGGAGGCCGAGCGGGCGCCGGGCGTGCTGGCGGTGCTGACCCATCGGAACGCGCCGAAGCTGCCCTACGAGAAGCCCCATCCGCCGCCGCCGGTCGACCCGGCGGTCGGACATCAGGTGCCGATGCTGCAGGACGATCTGGTCCGCCACAACGGCCAGCATGTCGCGCTCGTGGTCGCGGACACCCTCGAGCAGGCGACCCACGCCGCCGACCTGGTCCGGATCGCCTATGCCGAGGAGCCGGCCGCGGTCGCGCTCGAGGAAGCGCTCGGCCACGCCTTTCCGGTGACCGAAGGCAATCAGGCGGACGGCACGCCCGCCAGCTACCGGCGGGGCGAGCCCGTCCGCGCCCTCGCGGACGCGCCGGTACGGATCGACCAGACCTACGTGATCGCGCGCGAGAACCACAACCCGATCGAGCTGCACGCGACGATCGCAGAGTGGCAGGGCGAGCGCCTGACGCTCTACGACAAGAGCCAGTGGCCGGGCAACGTGCGGCGCTACGTGGCGCTGACCTTCGGCATCGACGAGGAGCAGATCCGGGTGGTCTCGCCGTTCGTCGGCGGCGCCTTCGGCAGCGCGCTGCGCACCTGGCCGCACGTGATCCTGGCGGCGATGGCGGCCAGGAAGGTCGGCCGGCCGGTCAAGATCGTGCTGACCCGGCGCCAGATGTACACCTCCGTCGGCTACCGGCCGCGCACGATCCAGCGGGTGGCACTCGGCGCCGACCGGGACGGGCGGCTGGCCGCGACCATCCACGAGGCGACCGCCGAGACCTCGTCCTACGAGGAGTACACCGAGCAGCTGCTGGACGCGACCTGGTCGCTCTACCGCTGCCCCAATCTCGAGACGCTCTATCGCCTGGTGCGGCTCAACGTGTCGACGCCGACCGCGATGCGCGCGCCCGGCCACGTCAGCGGCCTGTTCGCGCTCGAGTGCGCGGTCGACGAGCTCGCCGTGGCGCTCGGCATCGACCCGGTCGAGCTGCGCCTGCGCAACGACCCCGAGCGCGATCCGGCCCACGACCGGCCGTGGTCGAGCCGCTCGCTCGCGGCCTGCTGCCGGCTCGCCGGCGAGCGTTTCGGCTGGGACCGGCGCAATCCGCAGCCGCGCTCGATGCGCGCGGACGGCGAGCTGGTCGGCTACGGCATGGCGAGCGCTTTCTATCCGGCGCGGCGGGCGCCGGCGACCGCGAGCGCCGGCATCCTGGCCGACGGCAGCGCGGTCGTGCGCAGCGCGACCAGCGACATGGGGCCCGGCACCTACACCTCGATGACCCAGATCGCGGCCGATGCGCTGGGCCTGCCGGTCGCGAGCGTGCGCTTCGAGCTCGGCGACAGCGCGCTGCCGAAGGCGCCGGTGCACGGCGGCTCGATGACGGTCGCGAGCGTCGGGCCGGCGGTCCAGACGGCCTGCCGCGCGGCGCAGCTGCAGGTGCTCGAGCTCGCCCGGGGCGATGGCAACTCGCCGCTGCACCGGGCCGACGAGGCGGCGGTCGGGTTCGCCGACGGCCGGATCTTCCTGAACCGCGACCCCTCGGCCGGCGAGAGCTACGCCGAGATCCTGAAGCGGCACGGCCGGGAGCGGATCGAGGCGCAGGCCGAGGCCAAGCCCGGCGCCGAGGCAAAAGAGTACTCGATGCACGGCTTCGGCGCGCTGTTCGCCGAGGTCAGGGTCGACCCGGACTTCGGCACGGTCCGGGTCAGGCGCCTGATCGGCGCCTACGGCGTCGGCCGGATCATCAATCCCAAGATCGCGCACAGCCAGTGCGTCGGCGGCATGGTCGGCGGCATCGGCATGGCGCTGCTCGAGGAGACGCGGGTCGACCCGCGGTTCGGCCGGGTGGTCAACGCCAACCTCGCCGAGTACCTCGTGCCGGTGCACGCCGACATCGAGCAGCTGGAAGCGCTGTTCGTCGACGAGCACGACCCGCACGTCAATCCGCTCGGCGCCAAGGGGCTGGCCGAGATCGCGATCTGCGGCGTTGCGCCGGCGATCGCGAACGCGGTCTTCCACGCGACCGGACGGCGCCTGCGCGAGCTGCCGATCCGGCCCGAGATGCTGCTCTAGACAGCGGCTCGATCGGATCGGAGCGCGCCACCGGAGCGGCATGCCGCGATCCGTTCGGGCGGGCCCGACGGGAGCTGCCGGCGGGCACCTGCCGCGC
>DATAOG010000159.1:0-2768 GCA_036265855.1 Geminicoccaceae bacterium
CTCGAGGTGATCGCGAAGATGCCCGCGGCGAGCGCCGCCGAAGAGGCCGAGCCGGGCCGCGAGCGGGGCGAGCCTAGCGATCATCGCCGGCACGAGTACCGCGGCATAGAGGCCAAGTCAGTCGCCGGCGGCGGCGAGTCGCGCGCCTTGACGCCGGAGCGACCGGCCCGGAGCCGGCGACGAGCCGCGGCTGGCCGTCGGCCTCAGCCGGCGAGTGCTGCGGCCTGCGCCGGCCGGCGCTCCAGCGCGCTGCCGCCGAGCGCCATCAGACCGACCACGGCCACGACGAGGCCGAGTGCGACCGTGAGGCTGCTGGCCTCGGCCACGAAGCCGATCAGCGGCGGGCCGGCGAGGAAGCCGAAGTAGCCCGCGGTCGAGACCGCGGCGATCGGCACGACGTTGGCAAGGCCGAACCCCATGCCGGCAAAGCCCAGTACGGCTGCGAAGGGCTTGGCGGCGAGCAGAGCGGCGCCAAGCGTCGCGCCGCCAGTCAGGGCGCCGCAGGCGAGCACGGCCGCCCGGCCGAAGCGTGTGACCAGCCGGTCGCCGGTCAGGCGGCCGAGCGCCATCGCGAGCGAGAACGCGGCAAAGCCGGAGGCCGCCGTCCCGGCGGTCGCGCCGAGGTCCATCCTGAGATAGACTGCCGACCAGTCGCCCATCGCGCCCTCGGCCATCAGGCCGATAATCGCGATCGCGCCGAGCCCGATCAGCCGGCCGCGCGGCAGCACGAACAGAGGTCCGTCCACGGCGGCCGGCGCGGTCGGCAGCAGCGCGGGCCAGGCCGCCAGCGCCGCGATGGCGAGGACGAACGCCGCGGCCGCCAGATGCGCGATCGGCGCGAGCCCCGCGTGCATGGCGCCGCCGGCCAGCGCCGCGCCGGCGAGCCCGCCGACGCTGAACAGGCCATGAAACGAGGACATGATAGGCCGGCCGTAGCGCGTCTCGACCAGCACCGCATGGGCGTTCATCGCGACGTCGAGCGCGCCGGTGCCGGTCCCGAGCAGCGCGAGCGCGGCGAGCAGCGTCGGAAAATCGGGGGCGAGCAGCGGCAACGGCAGCGCGGCGCAGAACAGCAGCGCCGCGCCCCGGGTGACCGCTCGGCTGCCGGAGCGCGCGACCAGCGCGCCCACGACCGGCAGCGCCGCGACGGCGCCGGCCGCGATCGCGAGCAGCGCCAGCCCGAGCACGGCATCGGAGAGCCCATGCCAGAGCTTGACGTCCGGAATGTGCGGGACCCAGCTGCCGAGCCCGCAGCCGTTGGCGAAGAACAGCGCGGCCACTGCCAGGCGCGCACGCCGCGTGGCCGGACCTGGCTGACATCAGAGGGGAATCGGGCAGCCATGGGCTTGCTTCCTTCAGCTCTTCACCCGTGACGCTTCCTCAGCTCTTCGCCCATCCATTCCGGCGGCGGATCATCGCTGAGGCGGCCAGCCGGCGTGGTCCTGCGCGCGACCCTCGATTGCAGCTGGCGGGCATGCCGAAAATCGGACTTAATCCAGCGTTAACGCTTCCAAGGTTAAGGCTTTCCTCGGAGGGTCCATGGGACCGTGGGAATCCGCGCCCGACCTCGAGGGGTGGCCGGATTCCCAGGATCGCATGGACCGTGTTGGCATCGAGGACATTGGAGCCGAATGGTTAACCGAAGCATAACGACAACGTGCGGCCGGCAGACGACCCTCACCGGTCCCCGCCCTTGAGCCAGCTAGGTCAGCGGCTGCAGCTCCCCGAACATGCCAGGGATCATCTCGTAGACCGTCGGGTGGATGTGCATCGCGCGCTGGATCACCGTGTAGGGCGCCTTCGCGTACATGAGATCGAGCAGGCCCTGGACGACCTCGTCGCCCTCGATCCCGAGCAGCGCCGCGCCCAACAGCCGCTTGCTCTCGGCATCGACGATGATCTTGATGAAGCCTTTGGTCTCGCTGCGCTCGTAGGCGCGGCCGACGTCTTCCATCGGCATCTTCGTGACCAGCGCCTTGATGCCCTTGCGCCGGATCTCGGCCTCGGTCATGCCGCAGCGTCCGAGAGGCGGGTCGATGAACAGGCCGTAGGTCAGGATCCGGTCCTCGACCCGGCGCGGATCGTCGTCGAACAGGTTGGCCGCGACGATCTCGAAATCATTGTAGGACGTGTGGGTGAAGGCGCCGCGGCCGTTGCAGTCGCCGAGCGCGAAGATGCCGGGCACGTTGGTGCGGAGCGCGCCGTCGACCTTGATGTAGCCGCGCTCGTCGGTCGCGACGCCGGCCTTGTCCAGACCAAGATCGTCGGTATTGGGCCGCCGGCCGGTCGCAACCAGAAGATGCGACCCGACGACCGTGGTGGCCTTGCCTCCGGCGCTGACCGCCACGACCACCTGCTCCCGCGCCTCGACCCGCGTCGCATCGGCATCGGTGAGGATCCGGATGCCCTCGTCCTCGAGGATCTCGCGGATCGCCTGCGAGACATCCTCGTCCTCGCGCGGGATCAGCCGTTCGTTGCGCTGGATGATCGTGACCTCGCTGCCGAAGCGCCGGTACATCTGGCCGAATTCGAGGCCGACGTAGCTGCCGCCGATGACGAGCAGGTGAGACGGCAGGAAATCCACGTCCATCATGCTGCTGTTGGTGAGGTAGGGGATCTGGTCGAGGCCGGGCATATCGGGGACGACGGCTCTTCCGCCGACATTGATGAAGATGCGAGGGGCGGAGAGAACCTGGTCGTTTACGGTAACTTCATTAGGGGATTTGAAGCACGCCTGGCCTTGATATACGGTGCAGTTGTCGAGGCCC
>DATAOG010000160.1:0-3008 GCA_036265855.1 Geminicoccaceae bacterium
CGCGCATCCGTGAACCAAACTTCGGCTCGTTGAGCCGGCCGCCGCGGCACTGGCGAATCAAGGTCAGCACGTGCTGGGCGCGGAGCGGCGCATGCGCTTTCAGCCAGGCCGTGAACAGCTCCCTCAGCTCGTGCGGCAACCGCAGCAGCACGTAGCCCGCATGGGTGGCGCCGGCCGTCGCGGCCGCCTCGAGCACGCCCTCGAGCTCGTGATCGTTCAGACCCGGGATGATCGGCGCGACCAGCACGGTGGTCGGGACGCCTGCGGCGCTGACCGCGCGCAGCGCTTCCAGGCGCCGGTGCGGTGCCGCGGCGCGCGGCTCGAGGGTGCGGGCGAGCGCCGAATCGAGCGTCGTGATCGAGATCGCGACGCCCGCCAGACCATCCGCAGCCATCGGCGCCAGCAGGTCGAGATCGCGGCTGACGGCCGCCGATTTGGTTACGATCGTGACCGGATGCCGGCAGCGCGCGAGAACCTCGAGGATCGCGCGCGTGATGCAAAGCTTCCTTTCCTGAGGCTGGTAAGGATCGGTGTTGCTGCCGAGCGCGATCGGCTGGCAGCGGTAGCCGGGTCGCGCGAGCTCGCGCTCGAGCAGCGGGCCGGCGTCCAGCTTGGCGTAGATCTTGGTCTCGAAATCGAGGCCGGGCGACAGCCCCAGGTAGGCGTGGCTCGGCCGCGCATAGCAATAGATGCAGCCGTGCTCGCAGCCGCGGTAGGGGTTGATCGACTGCTCGAACGGGATGTCCGGCGAGGCGTTGCGGACGATCACGCTGCGGCTGGCATCCGCTCGCACCTCGGTCGCCGGCGCCGGCGCTTCGGCCCGCACTTCGGCGAGCGAACCCCAGCCGTCGTCGAATGGATCGAGTTGGGTACTCTCGAACCGGACCTTCGGATTGAAGCTCGCACCCCGACCTTTGCGCGGCGGTGCCGGCGGCAGCTCGCTGGCCATGGGCCGAGACTAGCCGGACTGCCGGAACATAACAAGAACAAAGTCGCCCGGCAGCTGGCGCCGCCGGCGATCGCTGCTAGGGTCGGGCGGCCACCCGCGAGCTGGGAGTTGAGGATGGGACGGGTCGCACCCTACGGCTGCTGGGCTTCACCGATCAGCGCCGATCTGGTCACCGCCACGCAGGTCGGGCTCGCGCAGCCGATGCTCGACCGCGAGATCGCCTATTGGCTCGAGACCCGCCCGGAGGAAGGCGGGCGCACCGTGCTGGTGCGCCGGCCGCTCGCGGGCGCCGCCACGGATGTCACCCCGCCGCCGTTCAATGTCCGCACGCGGGTCCACGAATACGGGGGCGGCGCTTACGCTGTCAGCGAGGGCGTCGTCGTCGCCGTCAACTTCGCCGACCAACAGCTCTACCGACTGCCCGGCCCGGGCGAGGCAAGGCCGATCACGCCCGCGAGCGACGGCCGGCTCCGCTACGCCGATCTCGAGCTCGATCCCGCGGGCCGGCGGGTGCTGGCGGTGCGCGAGGATCATCGCGCCGCCGGCGAGCCGGTCAACAGCATCGTCGTCCTCGACCTCGACGGTCGCGAGGACCCGGGCCGGCAACTGGCCGGCGGCCATGACTTCTTCAGCTCGCCGCGTCTCAGCCCCGACCGGAGCCAGATCGCCTGGCTCTGCTGGGACCACCCGAACATGCCCTGGGACGGGACCGAGCTCTGGCTCGCCGAGATCGGCGAGGATGCCCGGCTAAGCGCGCCCAGGAGGGTCGCCGGCGGCCCGCACGAATCGATCGTGCAGCCTGCCTGGTCGCCCGCCGGCGAGCTCCATTTCGTCTCCGATCGCACCGGCTGGTGGAACCTCTACCGGCTTGGCGACGCCGAGCCTTTGCCCGTCTGCCCGATGTCTGCCGAATTTGCCGGCCCGGCCTGGACCTTCGGCGGGCGCTGGTACGGCTTTCTCGGCCCCGACGCGATTCTCGCCTGCTTCATCGAGGCCGGGCGCTGGCACTTGGCGCGGATCGCAAGCGCGACCGGGCAGCTGTCCCGGCTGCCGTTGCCCTATACCGAGCTCTCGGGCATCGCCATCGCCGGTAACCGGGCCGTGCTGCGCGCCGGTGCCCCCGATCGGCCGGCGGCGATCCTGCTGCTTGAGCCGGCCAGCGGGCAAATGCGCGAGCTCCGCTCGGCGGGAGCTCTGCCGGTCGACCCGGCCTGGCTCGCGCGCCCCGAAGCGATCGAGTTCCCGAGCGGGCCCGAACAGACCGCGCACGCCCTGGTCTACCCGCCAACCAGCCCGGAGTTCGCGGCGCCCGCGGGCGAGCTCCCGCCGCTGATCGTCAAGAGCCATGGCGGCCCGACCGGCAGCACCTCGACCGAGCTGAAACTCGCGACCCAGTTCTGGACCTCGCGCGGCTTTGCGGTCTGCGATGTCGACTATGGCGGCAGTACCGGCTACGGCCGCCCCTATCGCGAGCGCCTCTATGGCCGCTGGGGTGAGGTGGACGTCCAGGACTGCGTCAACGCCGCTCGTTTTCTGGTCGAGGGGGGTCGGGCGGATCCGCGCCGGCTTGCGATCACCGGCGGCAGCGCCGGCGGTTACACGACCTTGTGCGCGCTGACCTTCCACGACCTGTTCCGCGCCGGCGCCAGCCATTATGGCGTCAGCGACCTCGAGGCGCTGGCGCGCGACACCCACAAGTTCGAGAGCCGCTACCTCGACCGGCTGGTCGGGCCCTGGCCCGAGGCGCGCGATCTCTATCGGGCGCGCTCGCCGATCCATCATGGGGACCGCCTGTCCTGTCCGATCATCTTCTTCCAAGGCCTGGAGGATGCGGTCGTGCCGCCGAACCAGGCGGAAATGATGGTGGACGCGCTCCGCCGGAAGCGCCTGCCGGTCGCCTATTTAACCTTCGAGGGCGAGCAGCACGGCTTCCGCAAGGCGAAGACGATCCAGCGGGTGCTGCTCGCCGAGCTCACCTTCTATGGCCGCGTGTTGGGCTTCACCCCGGCTGACGCGCTCGCCGACCTGGTGATCGAGAACCTGTAGAAGTCATGACCGC
>DATAOG010000161.1:0-3979 GCA_036265855.1 Geminicoccaceae bacterium
CGCTCGGCCTCGTGGTCCTGCTCTGCGGGCTGATCGCGGCGCTCGGCAGCCGGCCGCCGGCTGAGCCTGCAGGAAGCCCGAGATGCAGGCCTTACTAGAGCATCGCGCGATGCGGGAATCCGATCGTGATGCGGTCCTCGCAGATCCTGGCAGCGCGCTCCGGCCGAGCCATATTGCCATCCGTCGGTGGTGCCGCCTTCGAGCAGGCAGTCTCCTGGTGAGGCAGGGAAGAGATGCGCGGACTCGCCTTTCTCCTGGTTCTGCTCCTGCCGTACGCGGCCCGGGCCGCTGAGGCGCCGCTCCGGCTGGTCCAGACGATTCCGCTGCCGGACGGCCGCGGCCGGATCGACCACATGGCGCTCGATCCGGCACGCCAGCGGCTGTTCATTGCCGAACTCGGCAACGACAGCGTGGCCGTGGTCGACCTGAAGGCGGGCCGGATGACCGGCCGGATCACCGGCGTGGCCGAGCCGCAGGGCGTCGCCTACGTGCCCGGGTTCGAGCGGCTGTTCGTGACCAGCGGCGAGACCGGCGTGGTCTCCGTGTTCGAGGGTGCCGAGCTCGCGCCGGCCACGGAAATCTCGCTCGACGGCGATGCCGACAACATCCGCTATGAGCCGACCGAGCGGGAGCTCTATGTCGGCTTCGGCAATGGCGGCCTCGGCCGGGTGGCGGTCGCGGGCGAGGTCCACGTCAACGACATCGCGCTTTCGGGGCACCCGGAGTCGTTTCAGCTGCAGTCGAACGGCTCGATGATCTTCGTCAATGTGCCGGACGCGGGCGACATCGAGGTGGTCGATCGCAACGCGGGCACGAGGGTTGCGAGCTGGCCTCTAGCCGGCGCGCGGGCCAATTTCCCGATGGCGCTGGACGAGCCGGACCGCCGGCTGATCGTGGCCACCCGCGAGCCCGCTGCGCTGGTCGTGCTGGACACGCAGACCGGCGGAGAGCTCGCGCGGGTCGAGACCTGCGGCGACGCCGACGACGTCTTCTACGACCACAAGCGCCGCCAGCTCTACGTGTCCTGCGGCGAGGGCGCGCTCGACGTGCTGGCGCTGCCCGACGCGATGCCCAAGCGGATCGCGCTGCTCAGGACCGCAGCCGGCGCCCGAACCTCGCTGTTCGCACCGGAGCAGGACCGACTCTACGTCGCGGTCCCGCACCGGGGCGCGCAGCCGGCCGAAATCCTGGCCTATCAGCCGATCCCCTGAGGCGCCCCGC
The DNA here is from genome assembly GCA_036265855.1 of Geminicoccaceae bacterium. Classification (GTDB taxonomy): domain Bacteria; phylum Pseudomonadota; class Alphaproteobacteria; order Geminicoccales; family Geminicoccaceae; genus DATAOG01. The sequence goes on from DATAOG010000161.1 coordinate 1,222, forward strand.
CCGCCGCAGGGCGCCTTCCGCCGTGCCGGAGCACGACGGTGTACCTCAAGCCCGAAGTCCGAGCCGTTGCTGCCGCCGCACGCAGCTCAGACCGTGGCCATCGCCTGAAGCTTGGTCTTGATGGGCTCGAGCGTGGCTTGCAGGACCTCGCCGACGCCGGGCATCGCCAGCACCTTGTCGATCAGCGGACGAAGGGTCGGCACCACCTTGTTGACCATGCCGGTGAACGCCTGCTTGCCGTCGGCCGGCAACTGCCCGGCCAGCCCGCTGATCTGATCGAGGTTGGCTGCGAGCTCCTGGAGCTTGGGCCGGGCGGCCTCCGCCGACTTGGCGTCGGTCACCCCTTCCAGCGTCTTCTTGGCGTCGTCGAAGAACGTGGTGATCCGATCGCTCAGATTGACGTTGCCGACGGTCAGATTGGCCACGGACGTGGCCGCCTGCGATGCCGCCTCGGTGGCCTGCTGGGTCGCCTGCGATGCTGCGCCGGTCGCCTGCTGGGTGGCCTCCTTCGCGGCCTCGGTCGTCTGCTGCGTGGTCTCCTTGGCGGTCTCGGTCGTCTGCTGCGCCGCCTTTGAGGCTGCCCCGGTCGCTTGTTCGGTGGGCTGGGTCGCGGATCCGGTGGCCCGCTCCGCCATCTCCTGGCTCCGCTTGCCGCCTACGTAATAATAGGCGAGGGCGGCCACCACGACGATCGCCGCGGCGACCCATGCCCAGCGCATCGAGGAACCGCCGCTCGCGGACGCTCGCTGCGCCGCCGGTGGCACGCTGCGCGCGGCGTTCTGCAGAGATGCCGCCGACGCTCCGGTGGCTCGAGCCGCCGCGGCACCGGTATCGCGCAACCGGTCGGAGATCCCCTGGAGGAGGCCGGTCCCGCTCAAGAGATTGGCAAGTCCCGACGGCAGCGCGCCGGCGATCGCGTCCTTTTGGCTGGTGAGCAGATCGGCGAGGCCGGTCGCGTCGAGCCCGGAGGTCTTCTGCTGGCGGCCGAGAACGCCCAACACGAGCGGAGCCACCAAGCCGAGCAGCGACTTCGCCTGGCCTTCGCCGGTGCCTGCGAACCGTCCCAGCGCCGATGTCAAGCTGCCCAGCGCATCATTGCCGAACAGCGATGCCAGCGAATTGGTGCCCTGATCGATCACTGCCTGCTGGTCGCCGCTGCCGACCGTGCTCGCGGCGCGCTCCACCTGGTCCGGGTCCTGCTGCTGCAACGTGGTCGCGAGACGAGTGGCCCCGTCCGGCTTCGACACGAGCCCGACGAGGGCGGACAGGAGCGCCGGGACGGCGGCGCTGATCGCCTTCTCGGTCGCGGCCCGATCGAGCCCCAACGCGCTTGCGATTTGCCCGATCAATTGCGGACTCAACCGCTCCATGATGAGTCTGATGAGATCCATGTCCGTGTCCCCGGTTGGCGATTGTTGGTTCGCGCGCGTAAAGTGGAAGTCTGGATTTATCCCCTAAACCTCGTGGAAGACAAGAAATTTCATCCGGCGCCCTCTGAACTCTTCAAGATCTCTGTCTGGCTGCTTGGCGAAACTGATCAGATTGCACTGCTGTTGGTGGCCGACAGGATCGGCGCTGCGTGGCGGTCCCACGGAGCGCAAGAAGCTCAGATTCTGACCAACCAGTTCACGTCGCGAGATGGCGCCGGCTGCGCTGTGGCACTCTCTCAGCCGTGTCTGATCACAACGGTCTTGAGCGTGGAAAAGCCGTAGACCGCCTCGAAGCCCTTGCCGCGGCCGAAACCCGAGCCCTTCGTCCCGCCGAACGGCAGCTCGACCCCGCCGGCGGTGCCGTAGGTGTTGACGAACACTTGGCCCGCCCTGAGCGCGCGCGCCAGGCGTAGCTGGCGGGCGCCATCGCGGGTCCAGACCCCCGCCACGAGGCCGTAGGGGGTGCCGTTCGCGATCCGGATCGCCTCGCCCTCGTCCTGGAAGCGGATCGCGAGCAGCAGCGGAGCGAAGATCTCTTCCTGGGCCAGCGGATGGTCGGGCGGCACCTCTCCCAAGAGCGTCGGTTTGACGAAGAAGCCGCCTTCGGGCGTGTTCGGGGCGATCTTGCCTTCCGCGAGCAGCAGCAGGCGGTCGCGATGCGCCTGAGCGAGGCAGCCCTGGACCCGCTCGAGCTCCCGGGCATTGATCAAGGGTCCGCAGTCGAGGTCGCGCAGCGCCTCGCCGACATCCAGGATGTGAAAGCGGTTCGCGACCTCGACGACGAAAGCGTCATAGATCCGATCCTCGAGCAGGAGCAGGCGGCCGGCCGAGCAGGCCGGGCCGGCGTTCTGGATCGCGGCGTTGACGATCGCCGGCAGCGCCTGGTCGAGCTCGGCGTCCGCGAACACCAGCTGGGGCGACTTGCCGCCGAGCTCCAGGGTGACCGGGCAACCGTGCTCGGCCGCCGCCTTCTGGACCGCGCGGCCGACCGCGCGCGAGCCCGTGAACGAGACGTGATCGATGCCGGGATGAGCGGCGAGCGCGGCGCCCGCCTCCTCGCCATGGCCTGGCACGATGTTGAGCGCGCCCGGCGGCAGCCCCGCCTCGAGCGCGAGGCGCCCGACCTCGAGGGCGGCAAGCGCCCCGTCCTCGGCCGGCTTGAGGACGCAGGCATTGCCCATCGCGAGCGCCGGGCCGACGCTCCGTCCCAGGACCTGCAGCGGATCGCTCCAGGGCACGATGTGCCCGGTCACGCCATGCGGGTCGCGCAGCGTCAGCACCGTCGTGCCGGTGCGATAGGGGATCGTGGCGCCGTGCACCTTGTCCGC
>DATAOG010000162.1:0-5863 GCA_036265855.1 Geminicoccaceae bacterium
GCGGTCCGGGTCGCCGACCGCATCCACGTGATGCAGGACGGCCGGATCCTGCAGCACGGCACGCCGGCGGAGCTCTACGCGCGCCCGGCCAACCCCTTCGTCGCCGGCTTCTTCGGGCCGTTGAACCGATACAAGGGTTGGGTCGTGGGCGGCCTGGTCAGCACGCCGGTCGGCGCCCTCGAGATCGCCGATCTGGCCGACGGCACGCCGGTCGACGTGCTCATCCGGCCCGAAGGCCTGCGGCTGCTGCGCGACGGCGGTGCGACTAGCTGTCGCTTCCGGGTGCGCCGGATTCGCGACCTCGGCACCAATCGCGTGCTCGAGCTGGAGCTGCCGGACGGTCCGCCGTTGATCGTGCGCATGACCAGCATCGCCGAGTTCACGGTCGGGGACGTGGTTGCCGTAGCGGTCGACCCTAGCCAGGTCTATGTCTATCGCGCGCCCTCGAAACGATAGCGGCGCGTTGCGCAGGGCCGGGTTTTCTGCGACACTTCAAGTTAAGCGTGAGACCCAGAGGACCGACGCGGCGCCGCGGGGCGGCGCCAGAGGGAGCGGTTGATGAGTATCGGTATCTGGCAGGTCGTGCTGATCCTGCTGATCGTCCTGATCCTGTTCGGCGCCGGCAAGCTGCCGAGGGTCATGGGCGACGTCGCCAAGGGCGTCAAGAGCTTCAAGGCCGGCATGAAGGACGACCACGAGGACGACAAGCGCGTGCTGGCCTCGGATGCCGCCGAACAGCCGGTTCGGGTCGCCGAGCCCGGCATTAACCGAGACGAGGCGGCCAGGAGCTGAGCGCTCGGGCGCAGGCGGGGAGCGCCGGCGGTGTTCGATATCGGCTGGTCGGAAATGGCGGTTGTCCTGCTGGTCGCGCTGATCGTGATCGGGCCGAAGGACTTGCCGCGCGTCGCCCGGGCGATGGGCAAATGGGTCGCGAAGGGCCGGGCGATGGCGCGCGAGTTCCAGAGCGCGCTCGAGGACATGGCCCGCGAAGCCGAGCTCGACAAGGTCAAGAGCGAGATCGAGAAAGCGGGCCGGACCGACCTCGGCAAGACGATCGAGAATACGATCGATCCGACCGGCGAGCTCGGCCAGGCGTTCGATCCGACCGCGAAAAGCCAGTCCTCCACCGCCAAGAGCGCCGAGCAGAGCCTCGAGCCGGCTGCCAAACCGTCCGATCCGCCGACGCCCTCGGCGAGCGGGGAGCCTTCGTCGAGCGCCGCGCCCCAGCCGGCGTCCGCTCCCGCCCGGCCGGCCGATCCCGGCCCTCGCAACGGGCGGGCCGCTGATCACGGGCCAGAGCCGCGGACCAGCGCCAACGGTTCCGGCAGCACCGCGCCCGAACGCACGGCCGCGCCCGCCGATCCGCGCTAGATGGCGCTCATCAAGGAGCTCGACGACCGGCAGATGCCGCTGCTCGACCATCTGATCGAGCTGCGCAACCGGCTGATCTATTCCGTCGCCGCGATCATGGTCGGCTTCGTGGTCTGCTATTTCTTCTCCGAGCATATCTACGCCTTCCTGGTCAGGCCGCTCGCCAACGTCTATCAGGGCCAGACCGGCCGGCGGATGATCTACACCGGCCTCACCGAGGCGTTTCTCACCTACGTCAAGGTGGCGTTCTGGGCCGGCACCTTCCTGACCTTTCCGTTCGTCGCGAGCCAGCTCTGGATGTTCATCGCGCCGGGGCTGTACCGTAAGGAGAAGCAGGCTTTCCTGCCGTTCCTGATCGCGACCCCGGTCCTGTTCTTCCTGGGCGCGGCGATGGCCTACTACGTCGTCTTTCCGCTTGCCTGGAAATTCTTCGTCAGCTTCGAGACCCCCGGCGGGCCGGGCATGCTGCCGATCCAGCTGGAGGCCCGGGTCGCCGAATACCTGTCGCTGGTGATGAAGCTTTTGTTCGCGTTCGGGCTCGCGTTTCAACTTCCGGTCGCGCTGACGCTGATGGGCCGGGTCGGCCTGATTTCCGCCGAGCAGCTCAGCAAGAACCGCCGGTTTGCGATCGTCGGCGTGTTCGCAGGCGCAGCCGTGATCACGCCGCCCGACATCATCAGCCAGATCACGCTCGCGATTCCGATTCTCGTTCTTTACGAGATCTCCATCATCGCCGTGCGAATGGTCGAGCGCCGGCGGGCCGAGGCCGAGGCGGCCGAGCGAGCTGCGGACGCGGCGGCAAACGCCGGCCTCGACCCAAGCCTCTGACGAGATTAGGTTCCCTGCCGAGCTGTTGGCATCGCGACGTGTGACCGGACGTGCTCGACCTGAGATGGTTGCGTGATCAGCCCGACGCGTTCGATCGGGCCCTTGCGCGCCGGGGGCTGCCCCCCATGGCGGCGGCGCTGCTCGGGCAGGATGCCAAAATCCGCGCTCTGCAGGCCGAGCTGCAGGAGCGTCAGGCGCGGCGCAACGCGCTGTCCCGGGAAATCGGCCGGCTGCGCGCCCGGGGCGGCAATGGCGACGCCGCGATCGCCGAGGTCGCCGAGCTCAAGCGTCGGATCCAGAGCGACGAGGACATGGTCCGCGATTGGACCGCGGCACTCGAAGCCGAGCTCGCGAGCCTGCCCAACGCCCTCGCCGATGACGTGCCCGACGGCGCCGACGAGAGCGCCAATCTCGAGCTCCGGCGCTGGGGCGAGCCGCGCGCCTTCGACTTCGAGCCAAAGGAGCATGATGAGATCGGCGCGGCCTTGGGCATGGATTTCGGGCGCGCGGCCAAGCTCGCCGGCGCCCGCTTCGTCACGCTGTTCGGACAGCTCGCGCGGCTCGAGCGGGCGCTGGCCGGCTTCATGCTCGATCTGCAGACCAAGGAGCACGGCTACACGGAGGTCAACCCACCGCTGCTCGTGCGCGATCAGACCCTGTTCGCCACCGGTCAGCTGCCGAAGTTCGCCGACGACCTGTTCCGGACCACTGCCGGACTCTGGCTGATCCCGACCTCCGAGGTGGCGCTGACCAATTTGGTCGCCGACGAGATTTTGGACGCCGACCAGCTGCCGCTCCGTTACACGGCGTGGACGCCCTGCTTCCGCTCCGAGGCCGGGGCCGCCGGCAAGGACACCAAGGGCATGATCCGCCAGCACCAGTTCACGAAAGTGGAGCTGGTCAGCATCACCGGGCCCGAGCAGTCCGAATCCGAGCACGAGCGCATGACCGCGTGCGCCGAGGCCGTGCTGCGGCGGCTCGGGCTGCCCTACCGGGTCGTGGTCCTGAGCAGCGGCGATACCGGCTTTGGCGCCCGCAAGACCTACGACCTCGAGGTCTGGCTGCCGGGCCAGCGCCGCTACCGCGAGATCTCGAGCTGCTCCAACTGCGGCGATTTCCAGGCGCGCCGCATGCGCGCCCGCTTCCGGCCGAAGGGCGAGCGGCGGACCGAGTTCGTGCACACGCTGAACGGCTCCGGGCTCGCCGTCGGCCGCACGCTGATCGCGCTGCTCGAGACCTTTCAGGAGCCCGACGGCAGCGTGCGGCTGCCGCCGGCGCTCCGGCCCTACATGGACGGCCGGGAGTGGCTCCGCCCCGATGGCTGAGGCTGCCCCGCGCTCGCCATCTGAGCCCCCGGGCAAAGGACCGCGCGTCCTGGTCACCAACGACGATGGCATCAATGCCCCGGGGCTGAGGGTCCTGGAGCGGATTGCTCGCCGGCTGAGCGGCGACGTCTGGGTGGTGGCGCCGGAGACCAATCAGAGCGGCGCATCGCACTCGTTGACCATGCACCGGCCGCTGCGGATCCGCAGGCTGTCCCGGCACCGGTTCGCGGTCGACGGCACGCCGACCGATTGCGTGCTGCTCGCCCTGCAGATCGTGATCAAGGGCGGCGGCGCCGATCTCGTGCTCTCGGGAGTCAATCACGGCGCCAATCTTGGCGAGGACGTGACCTACTCGGGCACGATCGCGGCCGCCATGGAAGCGACGCTCTTCAACGTTCCGGCGTTCGCGCTCAGCCAGTGCTGCCGCAACGGCCAGCCGGTCCAATGGGGGACCGCGGAGCAGCACGCCCCGGAGATCATTGGGCGGCTGTTTACAAAGGATTGGCCGCAAGATCTGTTGATCAACATCAATTTCCCCGACTGCCCGGCCGGGGCCGTGGCGGGCTGCCACGTGACGAGCCAGGGCAAACGCAAGCTCGGCGACGAGCTGCTCGAGCGGATCGATCCGCGCGGCCAACCCTATGTCTGGATTGGCGGCTTGCGCGCGGACGACGTCCAGCAGGCGGGCACTGATCTGCAGGCGGTCGCCGACAACTACATCTCGGTGACGCCGGTGCACATGGACATGACGCACCGGCCGAGCTTTGCGCGCCTGCGTCGTGCGCTCAAATAGGTCAGGATCGGTCTTCACCGGATCCGCTAACCTTATGTAGACTCACCGGCGGGCAATCGGATTTTGATGCATCGGTTTTGATTGCTTACTTGAACTCAAGTCCGCTTGACTGTGGTGATTTGGGAGACGGCATACCGAGGGACGTAAGATTTCCTGCAAAATGCCTTGCTTCGAGGGCCGTGGGTTTATTAACCTTCCGGCATGCAAGGAATTATTCACCCTGGCCAGCGGTGGCGACTGGCGCTGATCACGGTCGCGGGCGGGCTGACCGCAGCCTGCTCGACCTATCATCCGCTCGACCATGGCAGCAAGGTGCCCTGGGCCAAGGCTGACCAGGCGGCGCTCACGGCGTCTCCCAGGAGCGCCTGGCGCGCCGGAGGCGCGCCGCTCGCCGCATCCTCGCCCACCGACGGCTACGTCGTGCGCCGCGGCGATCAGCTCGGCAAGCTGGCCAGCAATCTCGGCGTCAGTGTGGACGCGCTCGCCGAGGCCAATCGGCTGAAGCCGCCCTACCGGATCCATATCGGCCAGGTCCTGCGGGTTCCGGATGGCGGCAACGCCATCGGCGCCCCGGTTACGAAGGCTGCCAAGGACGTGCAGGTGGCTCAGCTCGCGGGCGACCCGGCTGCGGATGTGGCGCCGGCGGCAGGTCCGGTCGCGCCCGCGCCTGCCCCGGGCGACGGCAAGCTCTACGTCGTCCAACGCGGCGAATCGCTCTGGTCGATCTCGCAGCGCATCGATGTGTCCCTGACCCAGCTCGCGGCCGCCAATGAGCTCGCGTCACCCTACGCGGTCTTCCCCGGCCAGAAGCTCCGGATCCCGGACCCGGACGGCGTCGCCGCCGGGATCCTACCACCGGAGCAGACGGCCGCCCACCGGCACGGCGCCGAGCCGCCGCCGCTCACCGGACGCGGTTTCATCTGGCCGGTCAACGGCAAGGTGATCGGCGGCTTCGGGCGGACCCGGGGTGGGCAGCGGCGCGACGGCATTGACATCGCGGCCCGCGAGGGGGCTCCGGTCTTGGCCGCCGAGGCTGGGTTGGTGGCCTATGCCGGGGAGGGCATCCACGGCTACGGCCGGCTGATTCTGCTGCGCCACGGCGATGGCTATATCACCACCTACGCGCACAACGCGGTGCTGCTGGTCGAGGTGGGCGAGCTCGTCGAGCGCGGTCAGGTGATCGCGCGGGTGGGCTCGACCGGCGACGCGGCGCGCAGCATGCTCCATTTCGAGCTGCGCAAGGGCCGCCAGCCGATCGATCCGGAAACCGTCCTCGTGCGCGAGCCGACCGCGGTCGCCAGCACCGACTGACCCGGCCTCTAGGGCAGCACCGGCCGATCTCGGGCGATCAACCGGGCAGGGCGAAGGCGATGACCTGGTCGCTCACTTGAGGCTCCAGGATCGAATTGCCGCCGACCAGGAAGACCACGTATTCCTTGCCCTTGTACGTGTAGATGGCGGGCATCGCCACTGCCGGCGCCTCGACCTGCGCCCGCCAGAGCACCTTGCCGGTTTTCAGATCGAGCGCGCGCACGCGCGAATCCAT